>JASFGC010000032.1:0-17672 GCA_050123975.1 Syntrophobacterales bacterium
ATGTTTAGTTCCTTATAATCAGGAAAACTTCACATATGCTGATCATATCTGCATAATTTCAGTGCTCAGTGCAAAAGTGGTTGCCTCAAGTTTAAACTGCCCCACCCGAAATGCGGATTACATACTTTAATCTACACTTTCCCTTTTTAGATCCTGCTACCGCATATGGTAGTTATCCTTACGGAGCTTGATATAAAGATCTCTGCTATAGATATAAACTCTGGCATCCCACCAAGTTGTTTTGATCTTTTTTTCATACCTGGAAAACAGGGTATGTTTAGATATTGGCTAGTTATCTGCACCTTGCCACGACAAGGATCTGTCACAGCATACTGAAGAGAGCTATTCCCTCCTACTCTGATCCAGCGAAAGGGAAAGGATCCAAAGAAATATTTGTGCCCGAATTTCGATGAAAATGCTACAGCGAGCGCATTCCCCGTAGTCCGCCGAAGGCGGACGGGGTTAGCGAGCGAACTACAATAGAATGGAATCACTTCCTTACATTTCGAAGATTTTCTGTCCGCCGCAGGCGGACTGCAGGGAGCTTCAATAGCTCTAGTCCCGGCCCACACAGCGTCCAGACAACCCTGCCATGCTCTACTTCCCCTCGTCTTGCGACAAGGGCAACACGCCGGACCACCCTATGTTGTTTTTCGTACCACTTGACTTACAAAGCTCTCTGATCCTATAGTTTTCTTATCGAAAGCGAATTCTTATCAGTTCAGTTTCAAGGCACCCTACAGAGGTCATGATAGTGATGTATCTTCTCTACATTTCCCCATTTGGCGGAATCTTCGATATTCCACTATACCATGTGGATTACGCCACACCCCCACTGGGTGAACTCGAAGCCGGGCTCTCTGGGGTTGAATTCTTTTTGTTGCTCTTTTCTTCAAGAGTTAAAAGGTTACCAACAAGCATTACACAATAAAAAGAGAAGTATTGAAATATGATACGAAAAGAAGATTGGAAATTGCTATTAATAGATGAAGATGATGAAGCTCGACAGGCCTTGTCCGCTATCTTAGAAGACGCTGACTATTCTTTACTGATTGTTGCGGATGGCGAAAGCGGTATCGAGTTATGTCGTGAAGAATCTCCCCAGATTATTATCACTGAGATTGACTTGCCAGGCATTGACGGGATTGAGGTTTTAAGGTCCATAAAGAAGGCATATCCAAATAGTGAGGTGATTGTGACCAGCGCTTATAATGAAATCGAAAGCGCATTGAATTCTTTTCGACTTGATGCTGCTGACTTTATTACTAAACCCATAAACGAAGATACCCTTATGGCGGCACTGGAGCGAGCAAAAAAGCGCTACAATATCCAGAGAAAGCTGCAGGATTATACCGCCTTTTTGGAAGAAAGGTGGATGGACACATCGGAAGAACTGGCTAAGATTTTCAGTTTCCAAGAAAGACTCATCGAAAGCTCGATTGATGGCATTATTGGGTGTGATTACGATAGGAAGATCATCATCTTTAACAACAGTATGGAACAAATGCTTGGTTATTCTAAAGATATGGTGTCCGGCAAGATGTTTTTTTATCAGCTATTTTCATCTCGGGAGTGGGAAGAGTTCCAGGATCAGTTGTATAGTGAAGAATTGGGCGGAGAGGATAAACTGTTTCTTTCTGAATCTACTTTAATTTCCAAAAAAGGGGAAAAGATTCCTGTGCGGCTTTCGGCACAGGTCCTTTTCCAGGGAAACGAAGAGATCGGTTTAGTAGCATTTTTTCGTGATCTGAGAAAAGTCAAGAGACTGAAACAACAGTTTCTGGATCAGGCGCAATATCTTCACCAAGACAAGATGATCTCTTTGGGAAAACTAGCTGCCAGTGTTGTTCATGAGCTTAATAATCCCCTTACCGGTATTCTCAACTATATTCGGCTTATGATCAAAATTTTAGGCCGAGATTCTTTATCAACAGAACAAATACAAAAGTTCCAGAGATATCTTGATCTCTCGGGGAGTGAAGTCAGCCGATGTTCTGAAATTGTCTCCAATCTGCTCGCGTTTTCAAGAAAACCCAAGCTGGAATTCAGCGAAGTGAATATAAATGATCTCTTGGAGAAGAGCATACTGCTGAGCAAATACAAACTGACCCTCCAGAATATTCGAATCAAAATGGATCTGCCTCCCAAGATTCCAGAGGTATTAGGTGATTTTAATCAACTACAGCAATGCCTTCTCAATCTCATTTTCAATGCCGCTGATGCTATGCCCGATGGTGGAAGTCTCACCGTGGAAAGTGCTTTTTCCCCGCATAAAGGTTTGGTTGAAATAAGAGTTACTGATACGGGTCGTGGTATAGCCAGAGAGGATCTTTCTAAGATTTTTGATCCTTTTTTCAGCACCAAACCAGAGGGTAAAGGCCTCGGTCTCGGCCTTTCTGTGGTTTACGCGATTATTGATCGACACAAAGGAACTATCAGCGCAGAAAGTACACCGGGCAAGGGAACTGTGTTTACTATAACACTGCCCATTAAAGCGTAAGTTTAACAAATTTCTAGAATTTTCGGGCTGTTTTCCTAGCCAAGTAAAACTTACAAAGTCGCTGTGTAAAGAAACAGATCTCCTCTGATCGCGATCCAAAATATGGATGAGAACCTTGCAGAAGGCCATTCCTGTGATCCCACTGTAAACTGATATTTACCTAAGCCTGTGGCGATTGTACTGCCTAGCCTGCGACGCAGATTGAAGCTCCCTGCAGCCCCGCTGAAGCGGGATCTCCGCTTCGCTCCGACAAGACTTGTCGACGAGACTTGTCGAAGAGCTCAAGTCGTGTCGCTACGGGGAATGAGCTCACTGTAGCATTTTCAAGGCTGAATGGGAAAAGATCATTAGTCGTCATGACACAAAACAACGAGCTTCAGCGCAAAGTTCAATTATAAGTATGCTCGGTCTAGCTCAAACCAACGTACAGTGAAGTAGTAATTACGAGTATACAGTGACATCTTTCCAGGTTTTGCCAAAAGGAAGGATTCCGTGAAACTAATATGCCCCAAAAATGGTGAGCATAAGCTATTTTTAAGGGAGTCCTATAATCACAGAGGTGCTGTGGTAAACATTGAGCCCGTTGACGAGTACGGCAGATTTCTTGGCGACCAACTCGATCTATACACAGGTAATGTCAGCTATAAGTACGTCTGCAGTGATTGCGGTGAAACCGCTTTAGAAATGAATTGATAAATGAGGGCGGGAACCACCTTAGCTGAATCACCCATCGGTTTGGTGGGAAGGGAAGATTTGTCTTCTTTATGATCCCTCACTAATCCCCAGAGAGAGTGTATTTGGTTAACGCAGTTCGTTCTGAATAATAGGCGATCGAATGAAGATCCCTCATCTTTATTTCTTGAAAAGAAATCGGACGAGCCCCGGAATGAATCCAGCCCTCTCACTTTCTTCCCGCAATCTTTATTTAGCTATCGGTGGAGGTGCGTCTGAAGCGTTCTGCACTCTTTCTCCAGGATTCTGGCTCTGGTTCGACTTCAGCTGCTGACACTGTAACATGAGTCTTGGGTGCTGTATCTGGTTTTTCGATCTTGGGTACCTTCGATGTACTCTTGGTGTCAGCCCGCAGGATAAGTCCGAAGATACCTGCCAAGACAAACACGCCAATTGTCACCATGAGGCCTGTGCTCATAAAGTCCTCCTTTTTTGAAAATCCGTTCGAGCTTCAGTGGGCAGTATACCATGTTTCTTTGCCTACAATACCCCCCTTTTCAATCCTTCGTAACCACTATTGAAGATGTGGAACTGGTGGCGGCACCGCTTCATCTGTAATCTTGCCCATATTCGAATCGAGTTGCGGGTGGGAGCCCGCCCATGGCCTTTCCACAACACCTGACGAGGCCCAGCGAAGCTCTGGAGCTATAAACCCACTGAAAAGAGTGGAATCCGGACGTTTAACCTGATTTCTAGGGAATAGTTAAGTGACTTCGTGAAACTAATCTTCTTGACCGCAGCGAAGAAATCAAAATATTCTCGAAATATTCTTTGCTGTTTCTATGGTTGACCATGTGTCTACCGGGTTGCAGAAGCTGCTTTACTGCAAATCCGAACTCCATCTGACGAAACCCTCCAGAAGAGTAGAGCATGATAGCCCTCAGGTGGTACGTGACCGCGATCTGTGTCTTGGTGAGTTTTTCCGCCTGGAGCTTAACCTTGGCAGAGCAAGAGCCTGAGGTTGACACATCCGAGAGCCAATGTGTTGTCTGCCATACCAATGTGAAGAAGCTCATACGGTTGAGCTGGGACATCGAAAAGATCAGGCCAAAGCAGGGGAAGTCAGCTGAGACGTCTGGGGAAGGATGAGCTGGCCCCCTGGCTCCGTTGGAGCTGTATGAAAAGATCTACGTAAACCCATCATTTCTGAAGACCGAGCACGGACAAATAGCATGCGAGACCTGCCATGGTGGGGACCCTGTTGATCCTTCCTGGCAGACTGCCCACAGAAAAATCGTCAAAGATCCCACCTTTCCAACAGCAGACGAGGCCTGCGGAGAATGCCACGAGGAGATTACCTCTACAGCCAAAAATAGCCTCCACTACACTCTGGCTCCATTCACCCAAGTTATTCAGACCAGGGCTACCAAGCAAGACAAAGAGACCTTGCACAAGGTTCTACAAGCCAAAGACAAACACTGTACTTCTTGTCATTCAAGTTGCGGTCAATGCCACATCAGCCGTCCTCATTACGTAAATGGTGGATTTCTAGAGGGACATGTCTTTCAGAAGAAGCCACCCATGGATACCACCTGCGCCAGCTGTCATGGTGGTCGGGTATACCCGGAACTGACTGGAGGAAATAGCGGGTACGCCGCCGACGTCCACTATGAACAGGAAGAGATGACGTGCATGGATTGCCATTCCGCTGCTGAGATGCATGCTGATGCCTCTGGACTCCCGAGCCGGTTCGAGCTGTCCCAGCGCCCACAGTGCAAAAAGTGCCATGCAGAAGTCCTCTCCGAAGAACCCAGAACCAGATCACATGCTATCCACAAAGACACGGTTGCCTGCCAAGTCTGCCACGCGCAAGCCAACAAGAACTGCTTCAGTTGCCACGTTGGTACCGACAAAAAGGGGCTTCTCTATTACAAGTGTCGTGAAGCCAAAATGCTCTTCAAGATTGGTCTCAACCCCAACAAGACAGACCAAAGACCTTTTGAGTATGTGGTCTTGCGACACCCACCGGCGAATCCAAGCCTGTTTGCTTCTTACGTGATGGACGGCCTGAGCGATTTCAATTCTCTTCCCACCTGGAAACTGGATACCCCCCACAGCATTCAGCGTATAACCCCCCAGAACAAAACCTGCAACAACTGTCATGGCAATGCTTCACTTTTTCTGCAGGAAAAAGATGTGAGTGCTTGGGAAAAAGTGGCTAATGCCACAGTAATGGTACCCGAAGATAGAATTCCCAAACCGATCAAGGAGGTGATGGAAAAACCATAATCTTTTGAATGGCCAAGGTTTTTCTCATTTTCATTGTTGATCCGCAATCACGGATCAATCAAGGCAAGGAGGTAAAAATGAAGCATATGCGTAAAACTCTTTTACTGTCATTGGCCCTTGTGTGCGTTTTTGGTGCTTTCGTGTTCGCAGGATATGAATATAAAGTGAACAAGCCTCACATTGGTGGTGATCTAAATCCTGTCAAAGCACATGAGATGCTTATGAAAGATCCACAACACACTTTCCTCGTTGATTGCAGAACGAGGCCGGAATATCAGCTCGTAGGCCATCCGGTCGGAGCCTATAATGTCCCGATACGGTTCTGGTCTAATAAGGTGGGCAAGAAGGGCTATATGGAGGTTGACAATCCGAATTTTGGCAAGGATCTTTTGGCCCGCTTCAATCCAGAGACGGATACTCTGATCATCTTATGCCGGAGCGGAAACAGAAGTTGTAAGGCATGTAATGCGGCCATCAAAGCAGGTTTTGCAGAGGCGAAGGTCTTCAATTTGATGGGAGGGTTCGAAGGCGGCAAAATGAAATATAAACATAGTGCCTATTCCGGACAGCGCACAGGGGGTAGTTGGCGCAATGAGGGCCTCCCCTGGACCTATAAGATGGACAAGAAGCTCATGTATCAGCCTGACGTCAAAGGCGCCTAGATTTATGAATAAACTGAGGCAGGGCAGTAATGGCCCTGCCTTGCATCTTTTCTGGGACTGTGAATTCCTCGTACTTTAACACGATTTTGCTCTTCAGAACCAACCACAATATTGTGGTTATAGGGATAGTCATTCATACCCCTACCCGTTTCTGGTTGTGCCGTCACTGATCATCTGGTGCCCGAGCAGTGGGGGCTTTTTCTTGCATCAGGAGCCATGCCATAGTACTCTGAGAAAATTCCAACTCCCAGGCAACCGTAGAGAGCCAGCCGAGACAAAATGCAGACACCGAGCGACAGAGTTTACACTACCGGAGGGTGGTGGGAATTTACCGAGAAAGAAGCAGTCTTTCATTGTCTCTCCTGTGGTTCAACTCACAATTTTGAGTTGGGGAAAATAATGGCTGTGACCGTAGTTGATGTAGTTAAGTGCCGCAACCACATCAAGGCAGACGATTGGAAGGGAATAGCGCCAGCCAACATCCATCTAGATGAAGACAAACCCTGTTCTGAATGTGTCCTGGAAGTTGAAGACTAGTATCAAGGTGTCGCAGGTGTGACGGAAAAAAGGTGAATGACTACTTTTCTGCATTTGACCACATCAAGTGAGGAAGAGTCCACCCGGTCAAATGGGCTCATTGCAGACTCACCGTAATGGTCAAAGCAGAGGATGAGGTATGTCTGGTTTGTCTGATTTCGCTGCTCATGCTAAGAGGTTACGAATCTAGTCACAGCAGAGCGAGGTTTCACTGCAGGAATGGAGAAAGACGAGAAGGAGATCATATGACAGAGCAAGCAGATCGGAACGAATTCGAAGCCTACAAAGAAGCCCTCTGGTCGCAGGTTTTTACCTTAGATGCCCTCATAATCCTCCTGGAGAGAAAGGGTGTGATTACCAGAGAAGAGATCGTCGAGGAGATCAAAAAATTACATGAGGATGCACTAGCCTCAGAGTGACATGCTTTCATCGCTTCTCATCGTATGGCTCTTTTAGTAACCAACCTCTCCAGGTACCTCAGAATATGCCAATTCTCTTTTCAGCCACTCGTTATCTTTTTTCAACCGCTCATTTTCTGTCTCGAGTTCCTCAAGACGTTTAACCAGCCAATCAATGTCTTCTTTGACTGGCCCGAGCGAGGCCTGCGACAGGCGATCTTTTATCTCACTTAATCTATCAGTGGACATTTTCTCGCACCCCATGCGCACTATTACTCCTTGGATTTATCTCTTCAATCCAAGTATTGTAAACAGATTGGACGGAAGTGAAACCTGACCGATCAAGCGGAGAAAGTCATGCCCCCTTTGAAAATGCTACAGCGAGCGCATTGCCCGTAGTCCGCCGGAGGCGGACGGGGTTAGCGAGCGAACTACAATAAAATGGATTCATTCCTTACATTTCGAAGATTCCCTGCAGCGACTCGACCTGAGCTCGTCGACAGGTCTTGCTGCAGGGAGCTTCAATAAAAGGGGTTATTCTCTCGCCGGTGGAGTTTCAGCGGTTTCACTTCACCGCAGATCATAATTATTCAACGGGATAGCCAGCCTTTTCCCAAGCAAGCCAGCCGCCACCCATATTCGCCACATTCGTGTAACCCATCCTGCAAAGAGTGCAGGCGGCAAGGCAGCCACGGCTTCCCTTCTTGCAGTACATGACTATCTTGGTGTCCTTCTCGGGGATCTTATTGGCAACCTTGAACTCCAAGAGACCCCGGGGAATGTTCATGGCGCCTGGGACGTGGCCCATCTTGTATTCTTTTGGTTCCCTGCAGTCCAAAAACAAATACCCACCTTCATCAAACAGGGCCTTGCACTCGGAGACTGATTTTTCGCAGACATTCTGTTTCGCTTCGGCCACAAGATCCTGTGCCGTCATCGGCTCCGGTGCCCTCTTGGCACAACCACCAATGGCCAGGGCAAGCACTAACGCCAATGGGAGTATGTAGGCAATTCGTCTTTTCATGGGACCTCCCTCCTTCTCGTTTTTATGAACCTTTCATACGGCTCACCTTGTTGATCGAACTTTCTCTCAATCCTCCACCTTCTTGGGAATCAGCTCAGGTGGTACGATTACTTTTTTGTTGGCTTTCAGGTACTGCGCTTTTACGTCCTTCTCACCTAAGAACAGATCGGTATTGCCGTGACAACCGTTGCAGGTTTTGTTCTGGGGAGTTTGGCGCCTGATATTGTGCGGTGTGGCCAACTTCCAGGTGGGTAAGGCGTCAAATTTGCTCAGTCCATTTTTCACATAGAACCTGAAAGTATCGGGGTCCACCGGGACGTGACGGAGGGTCACATACTTCTCAGGCCTTTTCTCCGACTGCAATGGATTGAGGCCGATCTTGAAGTTCAACATCGATCCTTTGGTCTTGTAATACTTGAGGCCGTGGTCGTCTTTGCCAACATGGCAGGCGTAGCAGTTCTTGTAAGGCATAGAGTGGCAGACCTGGCAACTTAGTTTGTTTTTGTGATCCTTGTGCTGCTTGGCGTTCTCAGAGGTATCCTTGTAAATTCCCTCGTGGCAGGCAACACAGGTGGGGCCGTTTTCCACCTCGTATCTGTTGGCGTAGTCTTTCCCGTCTCCATGCATCTCTTCGGCCTTGTGACACTTGCCGCACTTGAAGTATTTCTCTTTGTGAATGTCAGGCGGCACGCCCGCATTCTTGCCGAAGTATTCCTTTTCGATGCGACTGCCGTGACAAGCGGTACAAACAGTATGTACGGGGGGACGTTTTTGAAAGAGATGAGCCTCGAGCAGACCGCCTTCTACCGATTCTGGGCGGCTGACGTGACACTGGCCGCAACTGCTGTGGCAGGTATTGCAGTGAAATTCTCTGGCCGCCTCCACCTTGGTATGCACCGATTCGTCAGGATTGGCCCGTATGTCGATCATTTTCTTGTATGGGCCCAGAGTCATGTGAAGGCTGGTTTTAAAGGTCTCTGCAATCTCGTCGTGGCACTGGCCGCAGGTCTCTGAAGGATCAGGGTAAGAGGGATCCTTGACCACATCCTTGTGGGCAGTCTTCCAGTTCGGATCACTCGGATTACCACCGTGGCACTCCTCACAGCCCATTTGGCCATGATTCTCATCTTCAGCGAATTCACTGTCCACGTAAACCTTTTCGTGCGGAGCCAACGGCTCCACCTCTCCCCCTCAACCTTCTCCTTCGATGGCCGCTGACTTAACCGGTTCACCTTTGCGGGCTTTGGCGATCTCTCTGGTTATCTGGATCAACTTACGGGGATTCGTATGGCAGGTGAAGCAGTGGTTTTCGCCGGTTGTGGCCTGAGACCATGAGTCACTCAAGAAGTACAGGGAAACAACCAACGCCAGAATACCTAATGCTACACATCTCAATGGTTTCATGGTTTGCTCCATGGTCGACTCAGCATTTAATCTTACTTGAAAGCCTGTTCTTATTCCTCTACCACCCCCTTTGTTTGACACTCACCGTGTGGTGCCCGTGAGCGCTTTTTCTATGCAAGAGGCCTCGTACTGGAAACAACCTGTGGCCACCATTTGAGACCCTTTCTAGTCTCAGCAGGGCAACAATCCGTTCACTCTGAGCCGTGTCCGGGCATATAGAAGTACGGCTGATCGAGCCGTTCGGCAAGGTAAGCCGCCAGTACCTCCTCTATCTCACCGGCAATCCCGGTTATGGTATTGATGTCTGCGCTCTTGAGCATGTTGTGGAAAACCTCAGTGATGCCACCGCAGATCACCGTGGTGACTCCAGCGTGTCGCAAAACATCCAACCGCTGTGCCGGCGAGAGTTGGTCAAGATAAACTTGAGAGCGTGAGATCTGACGATCCTCTTCAATGTCCACTACTAATAGGTGCAAACAGGAATCAAAAACCGGTGAAACCCTCGCTCGAAATATGGGAATGGCAACTCTGGCCACGTCTATTCACGTTTCCCCCGATGGCACGAGGAAAAATTAATATGTTGAAAAAGAAACCGACTGATCAGTGGTAGGGTTGCACGTGTTAGTTTTTCCTTGCGCAATACTCGTGCCACAAAAAACAATCACAATAGTTAAAGAGATAACTATCTGAAAAAACAATTCATTAGGGGCAAAAACGTTCAGAATGTACAAGAATATAAGAGAGGAAAGGGGAACAATTTAAACCATGTTCGGCACGGTTGGGGGAACAATTTGCACCCTCAGCTTTAGTCGTGGTATATATGTTTTAGTATGACAGTAAATGAGTTCGCTTTTACCGCCTCGTCATGATGATAGGTTCTTGCCGGCAGAGAGGAACGGGTCGATGACTCAGGCCAAGCGTCCATTCATGGAGAATCACGAAATTATCCTCGACAGTATTTCCGACGGAGTTTGCACCGTTGATCTCGATTGGCACATTATGTCATTCAATAGGGCTGCGGAGAGGATCACCGGGGTCCCCCGAAAGGATGCCATTGGCCGGCGGTGCTTTGAGGTGTTCAGGGCTAACGTCTGCGAGACGGGATGCGTGCTCAAGCAAACCATGAAAACAAAAAAACCCATAGAGAGCATGCCCGTTCACATCATTCGGGCTGACAAGAGACGCATACCGATCAGTGTCAGCACTACCTTGCTCCGTGACGAAAAAGGTAAGGTAATAGGCGGAGTCGAGACCTTTCGGGACTTGACCATGGTTGCCGAACTGCGCAAGGAACTCCATAAACAGCACTCCTTTGGCGACATCATCAGCAAGAGTGAGAAGATGTTGAGGCTCTTTGCCCTTCTCCCTCACCTGGCAGAAAGTGAGAGTACGCTTCTCATAGAGGGAGCGAGTGGGACCGGCAAGGAGCTCTTTGCCCGAGCCATACATAATTCCAGCTCCAGAAGCGAAGGCCCTTTTGTAGCGGTAAACTGTGGTGCACTGCCGGACACCTTGTGCGAATCTGAGCTTTTTGGATACAAGGCAGGAGCCTTCACCGATGCCAAAAGGGACAAGGCAGGTCGATTTGCCCTGGCCCAAAATGGGACAATTTTTCTGGACGAAATCGGGGATATTTCTCCGGCAATGCAAATCCGACTTCTGCGCGTATTAGAAGAAAAGGTTTACGAACCCCTTGGAAGCACCAAAAGCGTGGCAACCAATGCGAGAGTCATAGCGGCAACCCATCGAAATCTAGGTGAGCTTGTCGAACAAGGAATCTTCAGAGAGGATCTGTACTATCGTATCAATGTAATAAAACTGACGTTACCGGGACTGGGAGAACGCAAGGAGGATATACCTCTGCTGGTTGACCATTTTATTGAGCGCTTCAACCGGCTCACCGGCAAACAGGTGGTGGGATTGAGCCAGGAGGCGATTACTGCCCTGATGCTGCACGACTGGCCTGGCAATGTACGGGAACTCGAAAATGCCATAGAACACGCCTTTGTCCTCTGCCAGGGGGAAATCGTTCACCTCAGCGATCTGCCCAGACACTTTGTCCCCACAGATCAAGCCCCGAGCATGCCAACCGGCCTAAACCTAAAAGAGGTGGAAAAACGGGCCATTCATGAGGCACTGGTCAAAAATAACTGGAAGAAAATGGCAACTGCTCGCGAACTGGGGATTGATAAAAACACCTTGCGGCGAAAAATCAAGCGCCACGGAATCATTGAGCCTTCCCGTTAAGCTGTGAAGCACTACAGTTTGGATCACTTTAATCTTGAGTCTATTCTTGGAAATTATGTATTACATATAGTGTTGAATTACCAAGGCCAGATCTCCACACCTCCGCTAGAGATCTAGCATCACATGTATGTTCACGAAATCAAGGTCTGCTTCTCACCAAGACATCGAAAGCCGTTACTTGTCTGGTTAAGAAAAACACCGCAAGAAACCTTAATCACAAAGCACAGGCAACAGCAAGATTAAACAAAGACTTGCCCCCCTTACCCTTGCCGGACGTTGTAGCTTCTAGTCAGCTGCCGGTTGACTAACATGGTTGCAAAAAGGCAACGGTATTAATGCATTGATATAACTCCATATTAATATTCTTACCCCAATACGCACTGCTCATATCCCCTCCCTTGCTCGTTAAAATAATATCAGGATCAGCAATTATTTACCTGAAATCAACAGGATACAAGACAAAAAGATTAATGGCATGATTGTTGCCGTGTCATTTACTGAACACATAATCCAGGGAGGTGAACTTTCTGATTCTACTAGCCTGGTTCAGTACGATAGCTGCACACTCATTCAAGCTCCCTGCAGTCTGCCTCAGGCGGACCTAGGGAAATGCGCTCGCTAGAGCATTTTCATGAAATATTTAGGCTAGGTGGAACAAGCCGTATGGAAAAGCGCCGGATCGTAATCATCGACTCCCAAGAGCAAGACGTCCGGAATTTGAAAGACATTCTGGAAGATGAGGACTATCAGGTCGCTGTGGCTTTCAACAGCCAAGATGGTTTAGAGCTATCTCAAAACTTTCTTCCCGCATTAGTGCTCCTGGCGATTCAGAGCCCAGGTCTCAATGGATTGAAGATTCTCCAAAGTCTGAAAAAACGAGGAACCACGAGAGATCTGCCGGTTCTTATCCTTCTTGAGAAATTTGATGAGGAGTACGCAGCCCAGGGTTTGCACATGGGAGCGGCAGACTATGTGCTGAAAACTGCCGGCAGAGACTTGTTGCTACGCAGGGTCGGTGTGTTGGCTCGAATTCGCCAGCAGGACCGACAGAGGCGGGAAATCATTTCCAGATATCGGGAATTTTTTGATGGTGAACAGTACGGGCTGTTTCTCAGCAGCAGAGAAGGGCGATTTCTGGATGTGAATCAGAATCTGGTCAGGATGCTGGGTTACGACAGTAGAGATGAACTGCTCGGCATAGACATCACGAAAGACCTCTACTGGGAACCGAAAGATCGTGAACGCTTTCAAAAGGTTATCGAGACGCAGGGCTTTATCAAGAAGTATAAAGTGAACTTGAGACGCAAAGATGGTCAGAAGCTTACCATTTTGCTCAATGGCCAGGTTGTTCGCGATGAAAACGGCGCCGTAATAGGCTATGAGGGCTACAATCTAGATGTAACTGGGCAAACAATTGCAGCAGAACCTTCGGAGGACCATCCTGAGGAGCACCGATTCCTCGGCAGATTTTTAAAGCAGTTTGTTCCTAAGGTGCTCCCTTTCAGCGGCGATTTTTTCTCATTGATGAGGATGACCGAGTTGATCGATGAACGTTATGAAAAGGTTGAGCGTCTTGGGCGAGGTAGTTACGGTGAGGTCTGGAAAGTGCGAGACATAGAGAGGGGAACGCGTGCCCCGTATTACGTGGCCAAAATCCCCAGGAATAAGGACTTTAATGATAAATTTCGCAAAGAGGCAGACATTTGTCAACAGTTGGAAGGCCACCCTAACGCCATCAAGATTGTCGATGTGGTGGAGCATCGTGGCCGGGTTGTGTTAATCCAAGAATTTGTGGCAGGGCGCTCGCTGCTAGAACTAATGTTCGGGTCTATGCGGGAGTCTGAGAAGGAAAGAATAATCCTCCAGTTGGTGAACGTTGTCGCCCACGCCCACAAGAACCGGATAGTACACAGGGACGTTAAACCCGAAAATGTACTCATACGGAGTGATGGACTTCTGAAACTCTTGGATTACGGCGTCGCCAAAGAATTGAAAGATAAGAAGTTTAGTAGCACCATGGTGGGGTCAAGGCCTTACATGGCTCCTGAGCAAATTATGGGCGAGAGTCAGATCGCGAGTGACGTCTGGGCCCTGGGCGTCGTTATCTATATGCTTTATACTGGTTTGCTGCCTTTTGTTGAAGCGAATGAAAAGGCCTTGATGGACCTTATTCTCACCCGAGAACCGGATCCTCCAAGACACATCAATCCTGATATCCCAGTGGAACTCGAGAAAATTATCCTGCAGTGCCTCAAAAAGGATCCGAATGAACGGTTTGCTGATGCAGAGGTTCTGAGAGAAACCATACTGGATACTTTTCCCCAGTTCGGCAAGAATAGATAAGCCGCATATTTTATGAATTACTTGCTGCGACCACAGATATCGCTGTTCTTCTCTTTAAGCTTTGGGCTCTACCCTTCGGGTTGGAAGCAAAGTTGGAAGTCTGGCGTTTTCCGATATCGGTCCCTGCGACGTACCTTTCATGTATGCCTAGGGTGCGAGCTTTTGCAATTACCCAGAACGTGGCGCAAGCGCCTGTGCTGCGCCTGGCGCGCTCTCCTCATTCACGCTTGCTGCTCTTCGGGCTTCGCCAAGACTTCCACGATACGAGCAGCTCAGGCCCTCAAGCGAGGTCCTCGTTTCGTGCTCTGGTGACAGGAAATGAAGCATCTTCAACTTACAGCAAAACCGCACATGCGCTCAGCGAAAACAGGATTAGTCTATGGTGAGATATATCTGAAACACGACACTGGACCCCACCATCCGGAAAGGCCTCAAAGACTGACTGCTATCATTGATAGTCTTGAAGCTGCGGGACTTCTCAACAAACTTCTCCAGATAGAGCCTGCGCCTGCAAAAAGGAGCGTCCTAGAACTCTGCCACAAATCTTATTACATAGATGAATTTAAAAGTGCGGTGGAGGACTCTGAGCCTTTTCTGAACACTCCTGAATGCGTCTTAAGTCCCGCAACTTTTGAAGTGGCCCTTTGCGCTGTTGGGGGCGTGCTTAAGGGTATAGATAAAGTGATAGAAGGCACGGTGAGAAACTGCTTTTGTGCAGTGCGGCCTCCCGGCCACCACGCAGGAAGCTACCAGGCCATGGGGTTTTGCTTTTTTAACAATGTGGCCATTGCGGCAAAGTATCTTCAGAAACAACACGCCATGGAACGGATTGTAGTAATAGACTGGGATGTCCATCACGGCAACGGCACCCAATACATGTTCGATAAGGATCCAACTATCTATTTCGTCAGCTTCCACCAAGACCCTTCCTCCAGCTATCCCGGCACGGGAAAGGGTTCAGAAACGGGGCATCTTCAAGGCAAAGGATTTACCCAGAACTTCCCCATGCCCGTGGGCGCAGGAGAAAAAGAGTATCGAAAAGCCCTTGAAGAGGTTGAGCAATCAATGGAAAAGTTCAGGCCTCAGTTTGTCCTTATCTCTGCTGGCTTCGATGCCCATATTGAAGATCCCCAGGCGCATCTAAACCTCACTGCTCAGGGGTATGAAGAGCTCACCAGAAGGATCAAAGGCATCGCCGAGGTTCACGCGGAGGGTAGGCTTGTCTCCGTGCTTGAGGGTGGCTACGACCTAAAGGCACTGGCAGAGTCGGTTGAGAGGCATATACGTGTCCTTTTGGAGGGGTGAAACTGCATTGATCTCCCACCGGAAAGGAGAAGATTTCAACTGAAACGGTCTCGCTACCGACAAAAAGCACAGCTTCACCCTACTCAGACAATGCGAAAAAGGTTCCCTGATCGACAGGTGTGGCTCACTCAAGGAGTAATCCATGGCCGAGCGTAAAAGTAAAGTTCTATTGGCAGTAGATGGATCGAAGCAGGCTTTCGAGGCGGCGCGTTATGCGAGCCAGTTGTTTTCGCCGAACCGCATCGAACTGGTTCTTTTCCATGTAGTTACTCACGTTCCAGAAAGTTTCTGGGACATTGAAAGGGACCCCGCATTGATGCTCAAAGAGGCCACCCGAAGTGACTGGAGAGGCAAGCAAAAGAGGGAGATTCAGGAATTCATGGAAAGAGCATGTCTGCTATTTTGGGACCGCGGTGTCCAAAAGGACGCGGTAAGTATCAAGATTCAGGAAAGGCAGGTAGGCATAGCGAGAGACATAATTCATGAGTCGCAACGTGATTACAGTGCGGTTATTGTTGGACGCTGGGGAATGAGCCTGCTGAAAGATTTCTTGTGGGGAAGCATCGCCGACAAGCTCATTGGAAGTCTTACACATCTTCCCCTCTGCGTGGTAGGTAGGACTTCACATGTTGGTAGAATACTCGTGGCACTAGATAGTTCAGAAGGGGCAATGAGAGCCGTAGATTGCGTCGGTACTATTTTGGACGGCGCGGATTTTGAGGTCACCCTTTTTCACGCTGTCAGGGCCCTTGATGAGGAGATATTGCGTAAGGCCGAAGAATCCATGGAGTCCGTTTTTGAGGAGGCTTCCAGTCGTCTGGAAAAAGCTGGCCTGAGTCGCAGCCAAATCACTACTAGGCTGGCGACGGGGGCACTCAGTCGGGCCGGAGCCATTATTGAAGAAGCTCTAAAGGGCGGATATGGGACCATTGTTGTGGGGCGCAGAGGTCTTTCCGAGGTAGAAGAATTCTCCATGGGCCGGGTAAGCAACAAGATCATTCATATGGCGAAGGAACTGGCGGTTTGGGTGGTAAGTTAAGAGGTCAAGTCATGAGTGCTAATACCCTAGACCATAGCGAGAACATCAGATCCGCCACGGAAGAGGATTTTGACAGGGTCATGGAAATCGATCGACTCTCATTTACAGATCCCTGGATTTACAATTTTTTTCAGTCGTCTCTGCAAGATATATTTTTAGTTCTCGAAAAAGGAAGAGAAATCTCTGGTTACCTTATCGCCTGTGTGTGCCATGATCTTGAGAAGGCAGTTATAATAAGAATTGCAGTACATCCAGATCACAGAGGCGAAGGAGCTGGCAGGCGGCTCATAAGAAAATGTCTTGACATACTCGTTGAAAGAAATATTGGAGTTGTGGAACTCGATGTTGAACTCGTTAGCAGGGGTGCCATAAAATTGTATGAAAAGTTCGGTTTCAAAATTAAAAAAATCGCTGTATTTCCCAGTGACTACCCTGGCGATGAAGAAACTTTCTATATTATGAGGTTGGAATTACCTAAGCCAGCCGATAGAGGCGAACAGTAAAGTATCCGGACCCAAAGGACCCGATCTCAGGGTTGCAGGTGTCGGGTATCAGGTGTAATTCAGCAACTAGGTGTCAGGTTATTGGCAAGATATTATTACTGTATCTTATATGATGAGGTGCTAAGGGGGCCTGATGCCGCAAGAACTCTTCGCCCAGCAATCTGGTAAAAACCTCATTGGCCGCCTTGCGAGCAACGGATTCCGCCGGCAGTTCGATAGTAGGTTTTCCTTCGAGGTCGTACTGGTAAATGAGTGTGTCTTCAGGGATGATGGCTACAGATTCCGGGCCAAGGCCGTCTATTTGCTGAGAGACGAGTCTTGAAAGTCCTTCCCGGTAGCGGTTGATCATGAGGAACTTCCGCTCAACTCTTATACCAAGCTCATTCACCAGGTCACAGATCCGACGGGCGGAGAGCATACCTCGACGACTGGTATCACTAACCACAAACAACAGATCAATGTCTTTGGTGGTCAGCCGGCTAAAGTGCTCCATCCCTGCCTCATTGTCAATGACCAGGTATGGGTAGTTACCCATGAGGCGATCAATACACCTGCTCAGCAGGTCATTGGCGGCACAATAGCATCCCGGCCCTTCAGGCCTACCCATGACAATAAGGTCGAAATCTTTGGTCTCAACTAATGCTTGCTCCACCTTCATCTCAATGAAAATATCTTTGGTCATCCCTACCGGGACGTACTTTTTCAGCATCTCTCTGGCCTGACCCAGGGTTTCCTTTACTTCAAGGCCT
>JASFGC010000033.1:0-17543 GCA_050123975.1 Syntrophobacterales bacterium
ATCCCTATCCAACCATAAAAAGGAAAACGATTTTTGTTCGGCAAGGTCCTCACCTCTACTCATCTCGGATTTCGGATTTGAGAAGGCATAGGGCATAGGGCATGGAGGAATTTTGAATTTCGAATTGCGAATTTCGAATTTAAGAACTGAAATCCCGCATCTCACATCTCACATCCCGCATCTCACATCCCACATCTCACATCCCACATCTCACATCCCCAATCCGCAATCTAAAATCGTCTCTGCAGTTATCGATTTTTCGCTATAATGTCAACTACTTTTGTAACCCTCTCAATCAACCTCACTGACACATAAATTTGTGAAAAAAAATGCTTGCAGATTTCTCTATTACAGGTTATATTCACTCCAACATTGTTAAAGATAGTACAAAATCAGCCCAGCCAATGTATTTTCTCTCCCCTCGCAACGGGGTGGTGCTCAGGCATTTACTGGGCCCGAACATGGAGGGATTGGCAGAAGACGCCTCCCTTTTGAGCCTACTGCAGATGAGACTTTCCGGTTTAGCGAGACGACAACCAACCGTTTCTTGTGCCGGGAGAATGAATAGACGCGGTAGCCCCACAGTCGTGTGAGCGGATTTTGCCCCGCCACCTGAAAGGGAAAATTCCCGAGGCGCGACACTGTAGGGATCGAGGAGGCATTGCCGATTGAAGTTAGAGCAATTTTTCACAAGCAACAGGCGGGACAGGATAGTTTTGCGCTTTTTGTAGGAGTGGACAAAAACACTCCATTGAGTTGTTGAGAAGGCGGTCTGTTACGAGGGCTTGCCATAACTCATAGAGGTTGAGGAAAACGAATACTCATTGAAGAAGGGAGAACAGGAAATGGCGAAGTTGGTATCTCCACACGGAAAAGAGAAAAAGCTGAAACCGCTGCTGCTGGAGGGCGATGAGCTCAAGGCAGAAGTTGAAAAGGCAAAGACCTTAAAGCAAGTACCCATGACTTCACGGGAAGCTTCTGACGTGCTCATGCTGGGCATCGGCGCCTTCACTCCGCTTGAAGGTTTCATGGGCTATGATGACTGGAAGGGCGTTTGCGACAACTATTTGATGACGGATGGTACTTTCTGGCCCATTCCCATCACCCTGTCGGCGGCCAAAGAGTTGGCCGACAGCATTGGGGACAATGAAGAGGTCGCTCTGCTGGATGTGGAGCATGACGAGATCCTGGCCACCATGAAGGTGACGGAAAAATATACCATCGACAAGGTCCACGAATGCAAAGCGGTCTTCGGGACCGATGATGCTGGGGGCCATCCTGGGGTACAGAAGGTCATGGCTCAGGCGGAGATCAACCTGGCCGGGCCCATCAAAGTGCTGAGTGAGAGCTTTTATCCCGACGAGTTCGGCGACCTCTATCAGACACCGGCCCAGTCCCGGGCAATGTTTGAAGAGCGGGGTTGGGACACGGTGGCGGCGCTGCAGCTCCGCAATCCCATGCATAACTCCCACGCCTATCTGGCCTGGATCGCCATCGAGGTCTGCGACGGCGTTTACATCCACCAGTTGATCGGCAAGCTGAAAGAAGGCGATATTCCCGCTGAGGTGAGAGTTGACGCAATCCAGGCCCTGGTAGATAACTATTTCCGCAAGGAACGTGTGCTGCAGGGCGGCTACCCCATGGAGATGCGCTACGCTGGTCCCCGTGAAGCCTTGCTGCATGCCTGCTTTCGCCAGAACTATGGCTGTAGCCACCTGATCGTTGGCCGTGACCACGCGGGCGTCGGTGACTACTACGGGCCGTTTGACGCTCAGAAGATCTTTTTGGATATTCCCGAAGGTTCGCTGGAGCTCAAGCCCCTACCGCTGGACTGGACCTTCTACTGTTACGATTGCGGTACCATGGCCTCCATGAAGACCTGCCCGCATGAGGAAAAGGCCGAAATCGATGAGGACGGCAACCACATAAGCGGTTCGCGCCTGCTGCTGTCCGGCACCATGCTCCGCAAGATGCTTTCCGAGGACAAGCCGGTGCCCAAAGAGTTCTCTAAGCCCGAGGTCATCAAGATCCTCAAGGCTTATTACGCCGGCCTGGAAGAAAAGGTGGAGATCAAACTTCACGGCGCCGCCACTGGCGATGTGGACAATAAAAAGTAGTGAGAGAATTGGTCGAAGACGACCAAATGACAACCGGCGAGGGCGGAAGTCTTATCCCGCCGATATTAACGAACGGCATAGAAGTTTTGTCTTTCTATGACCACTTAACAGCTAAATAGTATCCATATGGAAGGGAGGTGATTGCCAGCTATCAAAGGTTCCGGAGTTGGGTACTTCGGGACTGTAGTGAGTAATTACGTATGATTTTTAGCCAATAAACATTAGGAGGGAATCAATGCCAAGTTACGTCATTGATGAAAAATGTGACGGATGCAAGGGGCAAGACAGGACTGCCTGTATGTACATCTGCCCCAACGACTTGATGGTCTTGGACCAGGAGGCCATGAAGGCTTACAACCAGGAGCCCGAGTTTTGCTGGGAGTGCTACAGCTGCGTAAAGATCTGTCCCCAGCAGGCCATGGACGTTCGCGGTTATGCCGACTTTGTGCCCATGGGAGCCAGCGTGGTACCGTTGCGCGGATCCGAGGACATCATGTGGACAGTGAAATTTAGAAACGGCACTATCAAGCGCTTCAAGTTCCCTATCCGCACCACCGAGGAAGGTATGGCTGTACCCGATGGCGGTTTTCCTGAGGGCCCAGGTGACCTCAACGACGAGAACCTGTGGACTGAGCCGCAATCGGGTGGACTCGATGTGCTGCCCACCAAGTAATTTGAGGAGGTGAAAATAATGGAAGCTTTTGAAACCGTCGAACTGAGTACTGATCTTCTGATCGTCGGTGGCGGCATGGCCGCCTGCGGTGCGGCCTTTGAGGCGTCTTACTGGGCCAAGAAGAATAACCTGAGCGTGCTGCTGGTGGACAAGGCTGCCTTGGACCGCAGTGGCGCTGTGGCCATGGGTCTTTCCGCCATCAACACCTACATTGGTGTGGGACGCGGCGAGAACACCCCCGAGGACTTTGTCGACTACGTGCAGAATGACCAGATGGGTACCGTCCGTGAGGATCTGGTCTACGATATTGCCCGCCACGTTGACTCCTCAGTGCACCTGTTCGAGAAGTGGGGACTCCCCATTTGGAAGGATGCCGAGGGTAACTATCAGCGCGCCGGCCGTTGGCAGATTATGATCAACGGCGAGTCCTACAAGGTAATCGTGGCCGAGGCTGCCAAGAACGCCCTGGGCGTGGACAACATCATCGAGCGGCTGTTCATCGTCAGGCTGCTCACCGATGCCAACGACCCCAAACGGATTGCCGGGGCCGCAGGCTTCAGCGTCCGCGAGAACAAGGTGTATTTCATCAAGGCCAAGGCCATCTGCTGCATGTGCGGTGGCGCGGTGCACATCTTCCGTCCGCGCTCCGTGGGCGAGGGTCTGGGCCGCACCTGGTATCCACCCTGGAACGCCGGCTCCAACTACGCCATGATGGCCCAAGTGGGAGCTGAGCTGGCCCAGATGGAAAGCCGCTTCATCCCCACCCGGTTCAAGGATGGCTACGGCCCGGTGGGCGCCTGGTTCCTGTTCTTCAAATCCACGGCTACCAACGCTTTCGATGAGGAGTACATCCACAACCTGGATATGCTCAAGCCATGGGCACCCTATGACTCTGCCAAGCCAGTGCCCACGCCGTTGCGTAACCACCAGATGATGATTGAGTCCATAGAGGGCAGGGGTCCGGTGTTCATGAGGACTGAGCGAGCTATCGCCGCCCTGGCCGAGAAGTACAAGGATGACCCCAAGGCCTACAAGAAGAAGATGAAAGAGCTGGAGTCAGAGGCCTGGGAAGACTTCCTGGATATGACTATCTCCCAGGCGCTGCTCTGGGCAGGCCAGAATATCTTCCCCGAAGAGAAGAAGTCTGAGATCATGGCAGCCGAGCCCTATTTTATCGGCTCCCACGCCTCCCACGCCGGTATGTGGGTGAGCGGACCATCAGACCTGGCACCGCCCGAGTGGAACTGGGGCTATAACAGGATGACCACGGTCAACGGTCTGTTCACCGCCGGTGACGGGGTGGGCTGTTCTGCTCACAAGTTTTCCTCCGGCTCCCACGCCGAAGGCCGCATCGCCGGTAAGGCCGCGATTAAATTCCTGGTGGAAAATCCCGGGGATGTAAATCTTGACACCTCCCAGTTCGAGGAAATCAAGGCTGAGATCGTCAAGCCCTTGAAGACCTTCGAGGAGGGCAAGGGCTACACGGTCACTCCCGACATTACTCCCAACTACATCCGGCCCAAGATGTTCCTGTTCCGCTTGAACAAGATCATGGACGAGTATGCCGGTGGTACCTCCATGTGGTACACCACCAACAAGGCCATGCTGGAGCGGGCCTTGGAGGAACTCAGGATGCTCTATGAGGACTCCAAGTTTCTGGGTGCAGAGAATCTCCACGATTTGATGCGGGCCTGGGAGAATTACCATCGACTGTGGACCTCCGAGGCTCACGTGCGGCATATGCTCTTCCGCGAGGAGACCCGTTATCCGGGTTACTACTACCGCGCTGACTACAAAGAGGTTCTTGACCAGGAGAACTGGCACGTGTTCACCATCTCCAAATGGGATCCCGAAACCAGAGAGTGGTCTATTCGCAAGGAGCCCGTGCAGAGTTGGTTGGGCAACTAAGTGAAACCTGATTGATCCTGCTCCAGGCGCCAAATCGGCGCCTGGAGCAATTTTCTGTTTGTTCCTTTCAATTGCTGCATGCGCTGCCCTTGAACCTGGGCTGCTTTGCAGTGAACGATGATTCGCTTTTAAGGGTTGCGGATAGCTTCCCTTCCCTTTCCTTTTCTGGGACAAATGCTAAGGGATACTGTTTTCACTCCCTGGGTAGGTCCCAAGAATCTAAACCCTATGGTGATTGCCCGGCAAAACGGCTATAGATACAGAACTGGGAAGTTCCGGCGGCGACCAGCTCATGCGCGCCGGGCAACCTCCTTAGGGTTTAGTCGTAACTCTTCCTACAAAAAATCTTGCCCTAAAGTAAAACCAAACACCTTGGAGGAATGCGATGGCTGACGAAAAAGGTTTGACGGAAAGTATTTTAGTGGTGGGCGGCGGCATCAGCGGCCTGACCACTGCGGTCGAGGCGGCTGAGACAGGCCGCGAGGTCTTTATTGTTGAAAAGCGGCCGTATCTTGGTGGTCGGGTGGCACAATTGAACCAGTACTTTCCCAAGCTCTGTCCACCGAGCTGCGGTCTGGAGATCAATTTCCGCCGCATAAAAGAGAATCCCCGAATTAAGTTTTTCACCATGGCCGAGGTGGAAAGTATATCCGGAGAAGAAGGAAACTTCGATGTGGCAGTCAAACTAAACCCGCGCTATGTGAATGAAAACTGTACGGCCTGCGGGGATTGCGCCGAGGGGATTACAACTGAAATTCCCAACGACTACAACTACGACATGGACAAGATCAAGGCTGTCTATCTTCCTCACGACATGGCGTACCCCATGCGCTACGTGATTGCCCCGGAAATCATCGGCACGGACGAGGCAACCAAGGCCAAAGAGGCCTGCAAGTATGACGCGGTGGACCTGGATATGCAGCCAGAGACCGTAAGTCTCAAGGTAGCATCAGTTGTGTGGGCCACTGGCTGGAATCCTTACGATGCCAGCAAAATTGAAAACCTGGGCTTTGGTACGGTTCCCAATGTGATCACCAACGTGATGATGGAACGGTTGGCAGCCTTTGATGGTCCGACCGGTGGCAAGATTGTCCGTCCCGCCGATGGCAAACCGGTAGAGAGTGTCGCTTTTGTCCAGTGTGCCGGCTCCCGGGACGAGAATTACATGGCCTTTTGCTCCCACATTTGCTGCTTGGCCTCACTCAAACAGACAACCTACATCAGGGAGCAGCTTCCGAATGCCACAGTGACCATCTTCTACATTGATATCCGAGCTTTGGGCAAATACGAGGAGTTCTACACCAAAGTTGCAGATGACGAAAATGTCACCCTCATCAAGGGTAAAGTTGCCAAGGTAGAGGCAGACCCGGCCAGCGACAAGATTCTGGTAGAGGCCGAGGACATTTACGGCGGTGGCAAGAGTCAAGCGAAAGTGGATCTGGTGGTGTTGGCCACCGGCATGGAGCCCAGTACAGCCGTGGATAAGGTTCCTACTGATGTAGCGTACGACGAAAGCGGTTTTGTCGTAAGTGAAAAGCCGGGTATCTATGCTGCCGGATGTACAAGGAAGCCGCTGGATGTGGCGACCTCAAACCGGGATGCAACCGCTGCAGCGCTCAAAGCCATTCAATCTACGGTGAGGAGGTAATCCAATGGAGAAGAAAATAGGAGTTTATATATGCAAGGGCTGTGGCATTGGGGATTCCCTGGATATGGAGGCCCTGGCCGCGGTTGCCAACGACGAATTTAGCCCGGCGGTTTGCAAGGACCACGAGTTCCTCTGCAGCAAAGAGGGAGTGGATAGCATCAAAGCGGATTTGAATGGTGATGACGCTGTTAATGCAGTGGTGGTCGCTGCCTGCTCCCCTCGGGTCATGCAAGATGTGTTCAACTTCGGGCCGAGTGTGGTGCTGGATCGGGTAAACCTCAGAGAGCAGGTGGTCTGGTGCCAGCCAGCAGGGGAAGAGGACACCCAGATGATGGCCGAGGACTACCTTCGGATGGGGATAACCAAGGTTGGGGATATGCAACCCCTGGAGCCCTTTCAGCCGGAGGAGGAGATGTCCAAACGGCTGCTGGTGGTGGGGGGCGGCCTGGCCGGTATCACTGCAGCTACGGGAGCGGCAAAGGCCGGTGCCGAGGTGGTGCTGGTGGAGAAGGAAGCCGAGTTGGGAGGCTGGATGAACAAGGTCTTTAAACAGGCCCCCCTGCAGCACCCCTACACCGACCTGGAAGATGTTGATATCGCTGACCGGGTGAAGGCGGTGGAAGAAGACGCCAACATCAAGGTCTACACCAAGGCCACCATGGAAAAGATCGAAGGTGCTCCCTGTCTCTTTACTGCCCACATCAAGCAGAACGGCAATGTTGTCACCGAGCAGGTGGGGGCTATTGTAGTGGCCACCGGAGCCGTTCCCTATGATGCCAGCAACTTGAGCAGTCTGGGATTCGGCCAGTGTGAAAACGTTGTCACCAATGCGACCATAGAAGAGCTCGCTCTGAAGGGGAAGATAACGAGACCCTCTGACGGCCAGCCGGTAAAATCAGCCGCTTTTATTCTCTGTGCCGGCTCCAGAGATCCAGAACATCTGTCCTATTGCTCTTCCACCTGCTGCATTGAGTCTCTGAAGCAGGCCAAATATTTGCGCTTGCAGGACAAAGATGCCAAGGCCTATGTGATCTACAAGGACATGCGGACGCCTGGGCACTATGAGTTGTTTTACAAGAGCATGCAAGATGACGAAGGGCTGTTTCTCACCAAAGGTGAGGTCAGCTCAGTCACAGAGGATGAGAACAAGAACGTAGTGCTGGAGGTGGATGATACCCTGCTGGGCGAAAAGATTCAGCTCAAGGTGGACATGCTGGTTCTGGCAACCGGCATGGTGACAACAGCTGCCATCGGTGAGGAGGTCGAGCTGGTCTCGGAGGATGAAGAGGAGGACGCAGCCGATCTAGATGACGTGCCTGCCGACACCATCATCAAGTCAGAAATGCTCAACCTGGAGTACCGGCAGGGGCCGGAAGCGCCACCTTTGCACAGCGGCTTCCCGGACTCACACTTCATCTGCTTCCCCTATGAATCCCGGCGTACGGGTATTTATTACGCAGGGAGCGTGCGAGCTCCCCTGGACGGACCCAGCACCATCGATGACGCTGCTGGGGCAGCCCTCAAGGCAATGCAGTGTGTGGAGCTCACCTCGCAGGGTATGGCCGTCCATCCACGGTCCGGCGACATGAGCTATCCTGATTTCTTCATGGACCGCTGCACCCAGTGCAAACGCTGCACGGTGGAGTGTCCCTTCGGCGCCATCAATGAGGACGAAAAGGCAAATCCCCTGCCCAACCCCACCCGCTGCCGCAGGTGCGGAGTGTGCATGGGTGCCTGTCCGGAACGGATCATCTCCTTCAAAAATTACTCGGTCCGGATGATCGGTAACATTATCAAAGGAATCAACGTCCCAGACGAGTGGGACGAGAAACCGAGGTTTATCATCCTGGCCTGTGAAAACGATGCCTATCCTGCTCTGGACATGGTGGGTATCAGTCGCCAACAGATCAGTCCCTGGGCCCGGGTTATTCCCATGCGCTGCCTAGGAGGTCTGAACTTGATCTGGATTGCCGACTCCCTCTCCAAGGGCATCGATGGTATCTTGCTCCTAGGATGTCGTCATGGAGACGATTACCAGTGTCACTTTATGAAGGGGAGCGAGCTGGCAGAGATTCGGTTGTCCAAAGTTGCGGAAACCCTGGACCGGCTGGCCCTGGAGTCTGACCGGGTGCAGTTGGTGCAGCTGCAGATCACAGATTATCCTGATCTACCCAGGATCATAAACGAGTTCTCAGAAAAAATGGATGAAGTTGGTCCCAATCCCTATAAGGGTTTCTAGTCCTTCGACTCATAAGTTTCTGTGCAGAACTTATTTGCCCAGGACTAGTGCTGCCCTCAGCCATGAGCCAGAGTCGAATGGAGTAAGCCAATTTAGACCATATTTGCATTTACAGATGGAATAGATGCTGTTACTGGCGCATCGAAGCACTAGGAGGTAATTACCATGGCAGATGAAGCCGCAGTGCAAGTGGAGAGTAAAGCTGCGACCCTGATTGAGCCCGATCTAAATTTCGTGCGGGAACTCAAAGAGGCGGGGGGAGACACCCTGAAAAAGTGTTTTCAGTGTGCCACCTGCTCGGTGGTTTGCGAGCTTGCTCCTGAGCAAAAACCGTATCCCCGCAAAGAAATGATCTATTCCCAGTGGGGACTGAAAGACAAGCTGGTGAACAGCGTTGATGTCTGGCTATGCCACTACTGTAATGACTGTTCCGCCCACTGCCCCAGGGGCGCCCGGCCCGGAGATACTCTCAGGGCAATTCGCGCCATGAGCTTCAGGCATTTTGCCTTTCCAAGCTTCATGGGTAAGATCGTCGGTGAGGCAAAATACTTGCCGATCATGCTTGCCATTCCAGTGGTCGTCCTCTTGCTTGGGATTATGGTATGGGGCGGACACATCCCTGAGGGTCCGGTAGAATACCGTGATCTGTTTCCACTCCTGCTGGTGGATGTTATCTTTCTCGCGGTTACGTTCCTGGCCTTAGGATCAATAGGTTTTGGCGTCTGGAACTTTTTACAAGGTATACACGCCAATGCCGTCAAGGAAGGCTACGCGGAAGATAAACCGCTGGCATTGGGCGACTATGTAAAAAGCCTGATCTCGGTGATTCCCACCATTTTGTTTCACGATAAATTCAAGCTCTGCAAAACCAACCGTGATCGCTACTGGTCCCACCTACTGGTATTTGTTGGTTTTATAGGCCTTTTCATTGTTACCAACATAGGTTTTTTCGGCCTCTACATCGTCCATTCAGACTTCCTGGCCCCACCGTACTCATTTTCCAACCCAATCAAGTTGTTCGCCCTAGCTGTTGGAATTGCGTTACTGGTGGGCATTATTCTGGTAATCACCAACCGGCTGAAGCCCAAAGCCGCCGAGAGTACCATTAGCTATCTTGATTGGTCTCTGATCATTGCTGTCTTGGCCGCGGTTTCCACAGGACTTTTGACCTGGATTGGCCGGGTGGGCAATTTGGGTACTGTTGCCTATGTTATTTACTTCCTGCATCTGGTTTCAGTCTTCTACATCATTGCCTACCTGCCCTACAGCAAGCTGGCCCATATATTCTATCGTACGATAGCAATGGGCTACGCTGCTTATATCGATCGGCCCTTTGGGATAGAAGCAGCCGTAGCTGCACCAGTTGCAGCACCCCCAGTCGAGCCGGCTCCGGCTGCTGAAGAACCTCCAGCAGAAGAGCCCGTTGCTGAGGAAGCGGCCCCAGAAGAACCAGCCGCCGAGGCTGAACCTGAGGAAAAGAAAGCTGAGGCTCCCGCTGAGGCAGAGGCTGAAGAAGAAAAGCCAGCAGAAGAGGAAGAAAAGAAGAAGGAGTAGTCTCCAACTGAAATCAAGATATTAAGAAGCCCGGTCCTCTCTGGGAGGCCGGGCTTTTTTGTGCGATTTGCAAAACGTTGTTGAGGTGCCTATAGTATAGATGTGACCAAGTGAAGACTTCAAAATCCGAAATTGGTCCTGCGGACTCCCCACCCTGCGGGCGGGTCCCCAGTTTCGAAGCACGAAATTAGAAACAAATTCAAATGACCAAAACTTGACCTGTAATAGTGCCCAAGCCCGTTTTGAACATTTGGAAATTAGAATTTCGGATTTGTTTCGTATTTCGATATTCGATATTCGAATTTACGCCATGAGGGTTTTAGACAGGGAGGAGTTTTAATGAGTGGCGACGTCGAAAAAGATGAAACCATTTCCGTGACTGATACAGACGAGACCTGTACAACCTGCCACCAATACTTCGATAAAGAGGATGAGTGCTGGGGAAACTACGTACCCCTGACCCGAGATGAGGAAGCCATCTTGGCTCGGATGCGAGAGGTCAAGGCAGAGGTTGGCGCGGTCAAGAAAAGACTAAAGGAAATTGAAGACAAGAGTGGCTTCCAGCCTCCCACAGAAGGCCAGGAAACCGACAAATTTAGTGAGGATCAGGCATTATGGCTGGAACAAAGGCAGGCCATTTCGACGTTGCGGGAAGAGTGGCAAGAACTGGATCTTAAAAGACAGGAGGCAGCCAGTTTCCGCATGAAAATCCTGGGGCACGAAGACTAATAAACTAGGCACTCGGCACTAAGTACCAAAAACGAAGCATTGCTAAAAGGAATTGTTTTAAGTAAAAAGAATGGATCTTTCATCTTCATCCTATCCTTATTCTTCCTTTAAAACCCGATGACCCAATCTTGCTATTTGAACCCGTCTACTCTATATTGTAAAAACAGTCTGATTACAAGGAACTAGGGCCTATGGCGAGATTCCCTTCCTCTACCCATCTATCCATTCGACAAAAGGTGGTCCTAGGCTTTGTTCTGTCCATCATTGCCTTTGTAGGTGTGGGTATCATTGCCTACTACAATCTCTTAACAATTGAGCGCAAAATTGGATTTGTGGTTAGAGGCCACGAACTCCACAATACCCTTCTGGAAGCCAGGCGTTATGAAAAGAACTTCCTTCTCTACGGACAAAGAGAGAACATCAAAGAAGCGCTTACGCACTTGGAAAGAGGAAAGGAAGTATATGTGCGCCTACATCCTGACGTCAGGGGCTTGAAGGGTATTACCTATCTGGAAAAACTCGAGAGCGAGATGAATGGTTATGGTCAGCTTCTGCGGGAGCTTGTGGCCGAAGAAGGGGGGCACAATCCAAGCCCTCGAACGAGAGAGGAGATCGAGGCAGAGATCAGACGAGTTGGCAAGGATCTCGTTGATCTCTCTCTGCGATTATCCGACTTCGAGCACACTCGGGTCCAGCAAATCGTCAAATCCCTCAAGACTAAGATAGTCTTCTTCGCTTCAATCCTTTTGCTTCTAGGCTCCTTTCTGACCGTGCTGGTGACTCGGAAAATTGTCAGGCCTCTCACGGTTATTGAGGGAACCACCAAGCGGATCGCCCAGGGTGATTTCAAACCGTTGCCGGTAGTGCAGACCAGGGATGAAACCCAGTCTGTGGTGGAGGCATTCAACAAAATGATCAGCGAGTTGGAAAAACGCCAGGATCAGCTGGTGCAAGCGCAGAAGCTATCCTCCTTAGGAATTCTTACATCGGGAATCGCCCACCAGCTCAATAACCCCTTGAACAATATCTCCACCTCTTGCCAGATTCTGCAGGAGGAAATAGATGGAGGCAATTCAGAGTTTATTGGTAAACTCCTTCATAACATTGATCAAGAGGTAGACAGATCCAGGGACATCGTTAAGGGTTTATTGGAATTTTCCCGAGAGCGGGAATTCCAGCATGATTTGGTGAACCTGGAAAACCTGGTAATCAGAACCACGAGACTGATCACCAGTCAGTTGCCGGCGGGAGTGGAAATTTTCACCGAGATTCCCGAGGAGCTGGATATCTATGTGGATGCCCAAAAGCTCCAGGAAGTCCTCCTCAACCTCTTGTTGAACGCCTCTCAGGCCATGCCCAACGAGGTGGGCCGCATCACTGTAACCGCCGCAGAAGATAAAAGAGCGAAAGAGGTGGAGATCATGATCAAGGATAGCGGTTGCGGTATTCCCGACGAGAATCTGCCACACATCTTCGACCCTTTTTTTAGCACCAAAGAGGTTGGCTACGGTACTGGTCTCGGCCTATCGGTGGCCCACGGAATCATCGAACAGCACAATGGAACCCTCAGCGTTGAAAGCAGGGTAGGTGAGGGCACCGTCTTCACCATCAGGCTTCCGCTCAGAGAGCAAAATCACTTGGGAGACTAAAGTTAGATGAACAAAAGCCGGATACTTGTCGTTGACGACGAGGCCATTGCCAGGGAGAACCTCGAACACATTCTGAGAAAAGATGGCTATGATGTGGTAACAGCGGATAGTGGAATTGCTGCCCTCAAGAAGCTGGCGAATACTGAATTCGACCTGGTCATGACCGACCTGAAAATGAAGCAGGTGGATGGCATGGAGGTTTTGGCCAGAACCAAAGAGCAGTATCCCGATACCGAGGTGGTGATGCTCACCGCATACGCAACGGTGGCCAGCGCCATTGCAGCAATGCAGAAGGGTGCCTATCATTATATACCCAAACCTTATAAGATCGATGAAGTGCGGATGATCGCCAAGAGAGCCCTGGAAAAAAAGGCTCTCAAGGACGAGCTGCGGGTGCTCAAACGGGATTGCTACAGAGGAGTGGGAATCCCCTTTATCATAGGAAAGAGTAGGAAGATCCAAGAGCTTGTCGAGCTGGTGGGTCAGGTTGCGCCCGCCGACTGTAATGTCCTTATTTTTGGCGAGACAGGTACGGGCAAGGAGCTGTTCGCTCGGGCGATTCATCACCAGAGTGGCCGCGCCGGAGAGCGTTTTCTCGCTTTCAACTGCGGGGCTTTCACTGAGGAGCTCCTTACCAATGAGCTTTTCGGTCACGAGAAAGATGCCTTTACCGGAGCCACCACCACCAAAGTAGGTCTTTTGGAGGCGGCAAACAGGGGTACTGTTTTTCTTGATGAGATCGGCGATATGCCTGCCTCCATGCAGGTCAAACTTCTGCGGGTGATAGAAGAGAAATCCTTGCTTCGCGTGGGGGGAACCCAACCTGTCAAAGTTGACATCCGCATCGTTGCAGCTACTAACAAGGATTTGAAAAAAGAGGAGGAAACAGGCAGATTCCGCAAGGATCTTTTCTACCGTCTGAATGTGGTCAGTCTTCATCTTCCCCCCTTGGCGGAACGAAGAGACGACGTTCCGCTACTGGCTCATCACTTTCTGGCACGTTATGCCGAGGCGCAGGGAAGATCCATCAAGGGCTTCTCGGATGAGGCCATGAAAGTCCTGATTAACTACGAATACCCGGGAAACATCCGTGAACTGGAAAACATCGTTGAGAGGGCTGTTGTCCTTTGCAATCAAGAGGAAATACTGGCGAAGCACCTGCCCCAGGAACTAGGGCAGTATACCCTCAAGGTCTACCGGCAATCGAGCCAGCAATTCCCCACCTTGGAGGAAAATGAGGTGGAATATGTCGGCTGGGTCTTGAAACAAGTTGACGGGAATAAGACGAAGGCTGCCGAGATACTGGGGATCGATCGGGTTTCTCTATGGCGAAAGCTAAAGCGCTGGGGAATGGAGGAGGACTCCCAGGAGGCCTAGCGCAATGCCAGATCTACCACCTCCTCCACACTACTGGTGAGAACCACCTCGATATCCGCACGAATATCAGGGCCAAGGTCATCCAGATCAACTCTGTTTTTCCCGGGAAACACAACAGTCTTTACTCCAGCCCGGCGAGCTGCCAGCAATTTCTCCCTGATCCCGGCCACTGGCAGGATCCTGCCAGTCAGAGTAAGTTCACCGGTCATGGCCACCTCCCTCTTTGCAGGCCTGCCTGTTAAAAGCGAGATCAAGGCCATGGCCAGGGTGAGCCCTGCTGAGGGTCCATCCTTGGTAATGGCGCCGGCCGGAACATGGATGTGAATGTCATGCTTGGAGAAAAAATCCTGGTCAATTTGGAAGTGCTCGACGTTGCTCCGGATGTAACTGAGGGCAGCCTGGGCCGATTCCTGCATGACCTCTCCCAAGGAGCCGGTGAGGATCAACTTATTATTTCCTTTCATCTTAGTGGCCTCAACAAAAATGATATCCCCACCTGTTTCAGTCCAGACCAATCCAGTGGTAACTCCGATCCGATCTTTGGCCTCGGCAACCTCGTAGTGGAACTTCCGTGGCCCGAGATATTCCTCCACCAGCTCGGGAGTGACCACCAGAGCTTTCTCTTGTCCTCCCTGTTGCAAAACTTTTCGAGCGATCTTGCGGCAAATGGAACCGATCTTCCGCTCCAAGTTTCTCAAGCCAGCCTCCCTGGTGTGTTCTCTGATAATTTTCAGCACGGCCTCTGAGGTAAATTCGGGGGGAGAGCCGGAAAGGCCGGAGGCTTCGATTTGCCGGGGGGCGAGGAACTCGAGAGCAATGCGTTTCTTTTCCTCATCGGTATATCCGGGCAGAGCCAAGAGCTCCATGCGGTCGAGCAGAGGCCTGGGGATAGGGTCAACCAGATTGGCAGTGGCGATGAACATCACTCCGGAGAGGTCAAAGGGAACATCCAGGTAATAATCCAGGAAGTGCTCGTTTTGTTCGGGGTCCAATACTTCGAGAAGAGCGGAGGCCGGGTCGCCCCGGAAGTCCTGTCCCACCTTGTCGATCTCATCCAGCATAAACACCGGATTCCTGGACTCTACCCGCCGGATGGCATCGATGATCCTTCCGGGCATGGCCCCGGCGTAGCTGCGTCGATGCCCCCTGATTTCAGCCTCATCTTTCATGCCACCCAAGGCCAATCGAATAAATTTCCTCCCCATTGCGGAGGCAATAGATTTTCCCAAGGAGGTCTTGCCTGTACCCGGCGGCCCGACAAAGCAGAGCACCGGCCCTTTGGGTCTGTGGGCCTTTTGTTTTTTTTCCAGTGCCTGGCGCACTGTCCTCCTTACCTCATCGATTTTGAGTGGCTTGGCCAGGTAGTGGTAGGCCCCTTTTTGCAGCGCTTCCACTGCGGATGGCACTGTGGCGTATCCGGTGATGATAACTACTTCGGTTTGGGGATAGCGATCCTTCACCGTTTGAAGAAGTTCCATCCCCCCGACCTTCAACATCAGCAGATCGCTGAGAACGGCATCAAAGGGGCTCTTCTCTAGTTGCTGCAAGGCCTCGGCACCATCTGCGACAGGAACCACCTGATAGCCTTCTTTTTCCAGTACGTGTTGTAGATTGTTTCGAGTGATTTCTTCATCGTCCACCACCAAGAGGCGAAAATCCCTCTGGATTTCCAGGGTGCGAACCGCAAGGTACTCTAGGATTCGCTCTTTCACCAGGGAAAGACCTGCGTGTTCTCTGTTGAGGACGCTTTCAACATGCTGGATATCAAGGTTGTCCTCGGTATACACGTCCCATGGGAGTAACACCAGGTATTCCAGATGGTTGATGCCGATGGCGTATTCAGCTGCCTCAACCGGAGTTTTTCCGAGCCTATCCAGCTCTTTTATGGCGTAGGCTTCCGCCGAAGGCGGCATCTTCGCCTTGAGGATTTCCTGTCGCAGCAGCTCAAGGTCCTCAAATTGTTCCCTTTCATCTGATTTGCGAAAGAACGCCATGTTTCTCCCCTTTACAGCAATGCTGCCAGGATTTTTGTCATCGAGCTCATGCCTTTAGCAAACTCAGGTCAGCGTGCCCGCTGAAGTAGTCCAAAGGTCCTCTTTATGAAAGAGACCTGAGGACGCGTCATGTAATCAGCCTTTACCTTTTGAAGCTCCCTGCAGCAAGACCTGTCGACAAGCTCAGGTCGAGTTGCTGCAGGGAATCTTCGAAATGTAAGGAAGTGTTTCCATTTTATTGTAGTTCGCTCGCTAACCCCGCAGCAAGCTACGGGGAATGCGCTCGCTGTAGCATTTTCAATCTGCATAGGGAAATAGGTCCTTTGGATACCTCAGATGGACTGGTAAGCCCTGCGACATCTGTGCCAACTTTCTGAAAACGCCCGGGAAACCATTTCGGTAAAGGCAAGGAACCGGGTCCTCACTCTCCGATACATAGAATGCCACAGAGTATGATTAGCATCCACCCTAATTTTTACCCCATTTTTCTCCGCATCCACGAGCAAATCAGGATCTTATTAGAGGAGGGTTTCAGATTGCAGTATATCAGATTCTGAGCTTGTTAAAACTTGCACTTGTTCTCGCCTTCTGCTAAATTGATCCGGATTGCTTACTCCGAAGTAAGTGTCGTTTGAGCTGACGACAGGACTGAGCAGAGAAAAACCACTGAAAGACGGGCAACCCGGCCTCCCCGGGCAAAGCCACCTCTCCGTATACGGTCCAGGAATTCATTTACCACGCTATTAGTTGGCCAGCACAGGAAGGAGCATCCAGTATGACCGCTGACATGGTGATGACCCTGATTGTTCTTGCTTTCGCTGTTATTCTCTTCGTCTTCGAATGGGTCCGGGTGGACGTGGTGGGCATCATGATGATGGTGCTTCTGCCCTTGATAGGGCTGGTCACGCCCAAACAGGCCTTTTTGGGGCTCAGTAGTAACGCCGTGGTCTCCATCATTGCAGTGATCATCATTGGTGCGGGTTTGGACAAGACCGGAGTGATGAACAAGGTGGCCGGCCCAATCATCAAGCTCGCTGGTCGAAGTGAGCGTAGGGTAATGGCCCTTGTCTCCGGCACCGTGGGAATAATTTCCAGTATGATGCAGAATATCGGGGCAGCGGCATTGTTTCTCCCTGCAACCCAGCGCATCTCCAAGCGGTTGGACATTCCCATCTCCCGCCTCCTCATGCCCATGGGCTTTTGTGCCATCATCGGCGGCACCTTGACCCTGGTGGGGGCCAGCCCCACGATTCTGCTCAACGATCTCATGGTCCTTGGGGGAGAGAGACTCGAGCCTTTCGGCCTCTTTACCCAGACGCCCATTGGCGTCTGCCTCCTCGCAAGCGCGATTATTTACTTTTTGGTACTGGGCAAGTTCATTCTGCCCGCCGCCAAAGGGGAGGCGGACCGAGGCGTGACCGCCATGCTCCTGAGCGACTATCCCGCCCTGGACCAGGCCTTTGAGCTCCACGTTCCGGATACCTTTGAGAAAACAAAAACTCTGGAGGAGCTAGCCATCCGCCAGGACTTTCTGGTCTCTGTGGTGGCAATAGGTAATGCAGCCACGGGCCAAAAGAGGTTGGTGCCGAGGCGGACTGATGCGGTGGCAGCAGGTGATGATCTGGTGGTTATTGGCAGGGAGGACAACATCAGGA
>JASFGC010000034.1:0-17462 GCA_050123975.1 Syntrophobacterales bacterium
GTGATGCCACCAAGTTCAGCGAGACTGGTTATGTTGGCGGCGATGTGGAAGATTTGGTCCGCGATCTGGTGAACGAGGCGAATGATGATATAGAGTTGGCGCAGTATGGCATTGTCTATATTGATGAGATCGACAAGATTGCCTCCAGTCAGAATCTTATTGGTCCTGATGTCTCCAGAACAGGAGTGCAACGGGCCCTTCTGAAGCCCATGGAAGAGACCGACGTTGATATGAAGGTCCCCCACGATCCTATCTCGCAAATCCAGGCCATTGAGCAGTACCGCAAGACCGGAAAGCGGGAAAAACAGGTGATCAACACGCGCAACATTCTCTTTATTATGAGTGGGGCGTTCACTGCTCTTGGGGAGATCGTCAAAAAACGGGTGAAAAAGCAGGGAATTGGCTTTGGCGCCGATCTCTCCAGTAAGGCGGAAGAAGAGCAGTACCTCCGGATGGTCAAGGCCGAGGACCTCATCCAGTATGGTTTTGAGACAGAATTTGTGGGCAGACTGCCGGTGGTATCAATATTCGAGGAACTTACGGTGGACGACCTCTATGCGATTCTTAAGAATCCCAAGAATCCGGTGATCAATGCAAAGAAGGCGGATTTTCGTGCCTATGGTATTGACATTCGCTTTGAAGATGAGGCCCTCCGCTTACTGGCCCAGCAAGCTCACGAGGAGCGGACCGGAGCTCGAGGTTTGGTGAGCGTTATGGAAAAGGCAGTTCTCCACTTTGAAAAGAAACTGCCCTCTACGGACATTCGTATCTTTGTGGTAACTCCAGAGGTGGTGCAAGATCCCAAAGGGACCCTGGAGACTACTCTCGCGAATCCTGACGCCCCGGAGCTCGTGGAGCGGCATGCAAAAGTGTTCAATATTGATAAGGCTGCTGCCATAAAGACAATATTGGACAATGCAGATTACTACCGGGAGAACTACGGCCAGGCCTATACAGAAGAGAGGATCGATCTGATTGCTAACCACCATTTGTTTTCGGGGGTGGAGTTGGAAGCTCTCTTCGGAGAAATAGTGTCCATGATTGGCGAGATAAGAGACTATGAGTTTAATTTTGCGGACGAAAGACAAGTCCAGGTCCGTTTTGCTGATGATGCGGTGGATGAAGTTTTGCAGAGGGCGTTAAGCGAAAAAAAGAGTGCTGCGCGAATCTGCCACCAGGCATCCGCCGACTACGATTACGCCTTAAAGCTGATCATGGATAAAACCGGCCAGCAAGAGTTCGTCATCACCAAGGAAGGAATCGAGGATCCCGAAGCTTTCATCAATGAGCTCATTCGGCGATCCTACGGAACCGCACCATTCGCCCTAAAGGGTCCACGAGACAAGTAAGCAGTCCGGGCCCAAAGGCCCCGATCTCAGGGTTTCAGGTGTCGGGTGTCAGGTGTCAGAAAAGAAAAACACACAACTGAAACCTGAACACTGAAACCTGAAACCTCTTTAACCGGCAAAACCATTGCACTCTGACCCCCGCGAGACGGGATCGTGGACTGGCCTTAAAAACCAGGTTTGCGATGCTGAATAAATTTTTTTGTCACAGGAAAGCTAATGATCGGAATATCTAAACTCTACTGCGGCACAGTCGAGCCATCCGACGCGCTTCGCTACGGGCGTCAATCAAAAGAGATGCCTTCACATCTCCTCCAGTTCTCAGCTGACAAAAAGCCGGTTGTGGTCTGGAATATCACTCGCAAATGTAATCTCAAGTGTGTGCACTGTTATGCCCACGCCACTGATGAGGCCGCAAAGGAGGAACTCAGCACAGAGGAGGGCAAGCAGCTCCTGGATGATCTGGCTGATTTTGGCACTCCGGTGATGCTTTTCTCCGGCGGCGAACCTCTCGTTCGGAAAGATCTTGTGGAACTGGCCGATTATGCCGTCAAACGGGGCATGCGGGCGGTAATTTCCACCAACGGTACCTTGATTACCAGGTCCGTGGCCCAGGCCCTAAAAAAAGTAGGATTGTCCTATGTGGGCATAAGCCTGGATGGTATGCGAGAGGTCAATGACCGGTTTCGTGGGGTCAAAGGCTCTTTCGATCGGGCTATGGCCGGGATCGAACATTGCCAGGAGGCGGGCATTAAGGTGGGCTTACGTTTTACCATCAACCGGATGAATGCTGCTGAGATACCTGCCATTTTTGATCTCCTGGAAGAGCGCGATATCCCCCGCGTTTGCTTCTACCACTTGGTCTACACTGGACGGGGAAGCGATCTGATCGAAGAAGATCTGAGCCACGAAGAGACTCGTCGGGTGGTGGATCTGATTATCGACCGCACCAAGGATCTGCATGCGCGCGGCAAGCCGAAAGAGGTGCTTACCGTGGACAACCATGCTGACGGACCCTATGTGTATTTGCGGATGCTCAAGGAGGACTCCTCCCGAGCGCAAGAGGTGCTGGAGCTGTTGAAAATGAATGAGGGCAACAGCTCGGGACGCGGCATCGGTTGCGTGAGCTGGGACGGTGAGGTACACGCGGACCAGTTCTGGCGGCACCATTCTTTCGGCAACGTGCGGGAACGACCATTCAGTGAGATCTGGACTGATCTGTCTGATCCACTCATGGCTCGACTCAAGGACAAAAAGCAGTACGTGACCGGGCGATGCGCCACCTGTCGCTGGCTGGATATATGCGCTGGCAATTTCCGTGTTCGCCCCGAGGCGGTTACCGGCGATCTGTGGGCCTCAGATCCGGCCTGTTACCTCACCGATGAAGAGATAGCGGAAACGATCTAAGGATTGCGGATTTGGGATTGCGGATTGCGGATTGAAAATTGATTGATCAGTAGATTAGTGACTTTCACGTTTAAACACCCCAATTTCTCACTTACCGTATTTCTTGACTTACTTCTCCAAATATTTAATATTTAGAATTGCTTATATCCTGTGGCAGGATCCGCTCTAACATAATTTTAGGCAGTTTAGCTCACTTTAGCTCACTTTAGCTCACTTTAGTACATTTTAGGCATTTATCAGATCACAGCAGAGGTGGTCCTTTAACCCAGATCAAGTTTCGATGACGTTGTCAGTAAAGATCACGAGAGGTTTTGGAGTACTGGAGTATTGGAGTATTGGAGTGTTGGCAAAACGAAAGCTCAAATTTAACTTGAATTGGTTTTTTCATTACTCCATTACTCCACCACTCCATTACTCCAATATACTGCCGCATGCGGTAAAGACCATTGATTCCCCCTCTGGGGGTGGCTAGGTCCTTAAACCCCGGATTCTTGACTAAGGAGTCGTTATGTTTTTCCCCAAGTATAGGCCGAGAAGGTTGCGACGTGGCGAAATAATGCGGAGTATGGTGCGTGAGACCAAGCTGTCAGCACATGACTTTATCTACCCTTTCTTTGTGGTCCCCGGGAGTGGTGTGCGCAATCCTGTAGGCTCCATGCCTGGGGTTTTCCAACTCTCCGTTGATGAGTTAGTAAAAGATGCGGCGGAGGTGAAGGACCTGGGTATTCCCGCAGTCCTGCTCTTCGGTATTCCGGAGGCCAAGGATGAGGTGGGCTCGGGGGCATATGCCAAAGACGGCATTGTCCAACGGGCCGTCCAGGACCTGAAGGAAAAGGTCAGCGACCTCCTCGTGGTCACTGACGTTTGCATGTGTGAGTACACCAGCCACGGACACTGTGGAGAAATAAAGGATGGGGACGTGGATAACGACGCCACCTTACTTCTTCTGGCGCGTACAGCTTTGTCCCATGCTGAGGCGGGGGCAGACATGGTAGCCCCGTCGGATATGATGGACGGTCGAGTAGGGGCCATACGAGAGACCTTAGATGAAAATGGTTTCACCAACGTTTCCATAATGGCCTATGCTGCGAAGTATGCCTCTAGCTTTTACGGGCCGTTTAGAGATGCCGCTGAATCAGCTCCCCAATTTGGGGATCGACGTTCTTATCAGATGGACCCAGCGAACACGAATGAAGCAATGCGGGAGATCAGCCTGGATATTGAGGAAGGCGCTGATATTATTATGGTCAAGCCGGCGCTTTCTTATCTAGACGTGATTCGGCGGGCGAGCAGAGAGTTTGATCTGCCTTTGGCGGCTTACAATGTCAGCGGCGAGTATTCGATGATCAAAGCTGCGGCAGAGAAGGGCTGGTTGGATGGTGAGCGAGTAATGATGGAAGTTTTGACGTCCATCAAACGGGCCGGCGCAGATATCATCATTACCTATTTTGCCAAAGACGCAGTGAGGAAGTTGCAGAGCTAAGCTTGCAACTTCCTCGCAGAGCGCAGAGCGCTAAGCGCAAAGCGAAAACTTCAGTTCATCAGAAAGACAGCAGCGCAAGTCAATTTTTCTCTCACGCTATGCGCTATGCGCTTTGCGATCTCTGTGAGAGATAGGATAGACAATATGAACAGTCATCCACATAACCAAACGAAACACGGTGAGCAGAAAGGCGAGGGGCCGCTGCCGAGGCTGATTGCCTGGGAGCTCACCCGAACCTGCAATCTGAGCTGCGTCCATTGTAGGGCAGCATCCATCGACAAACCCTATCCCAATGAATTGACCACTGAAGAGTGTATGAATCTCTTGGATGAGGTGGCCTCTTTTGCCAGCCCCATCATGATTCTCACCGGAGGTGAGCCCCTGTTGCGGCCGGATGTCTTCGAAATTGCCACCTATGGGACCCAAAAAGGTCTGCGCATGGTTCTGGCCACCAACGGACTCCTCATTGATAAGGAGACCACCAAACAGATGCGTGAGGCTTCCATCCAGAGGGTGAGCATCAGCCTGGATGGGGCCACGGCTGAAAGCCATGACAAATTTCGCCAGGTTGCCGGAGCCTTTGCCGGGTCTTTGCGAGGCATCGATTTTCTCAAGAAGGCTTCCATCGAATTCCAGATCAATACCACCATAACCAGGGAGAATCTGCACGAGCTTCCTGATATACAGAAGCTGGCAGAGGACCTGGATGCTGCGGCGCATCATATCTTTCTCCTGGTGCCCACAGGACGGGGGAAAGATTTCAAGGAACAGGAGATCGCGGCCAAGGATTATGAGGAAACCCTTCACTGGTTTTATGACCAGAGCGATAAGGTTGACATGCAGCTCAAAGCCACCTGCGCACCGCACTACTACCGAATTATGAGGCAGCGGGCAAAAGAGGAGGGCAAGAAGATCACAGTGGATAGCCACGGCATGGATGCAGTCACGCGCGGCTGTCTAGGAGGGACCGCATTTCTCTTTATCTCCCACGTGGGGCAGGTTCAGCCCTGCGGCTATCTCGAGGTAGACTGCGGTAATGTCCGGCAGGCGCCCCTGGAAGAGATCTGGCGTGATTCAGAGGTGCTGAAGAATTTACGTAACTTCGAAACCTACAAGGGAAAGTGCGGGGTCTGTGAATATCGCCGAGTTTGCGGCGGCTGCAGGGCCAGAGCCTTTGAAGCCACTGGTGATTATTTGGAAGAGGAGCCACTGTGTACCTATGTGCCCAGAGCTGCCTGCCGCTAGGTAGTCTAGCGGCAAATTCGAAATCCGAAACACGAAGCACGAAACAAATCCGAATCACCAAAATTCGAATTACCAAAACGAAATGCGCTCCGTTTTCGCTTTCGCAAGTATTTGTTTTGAACATTGAAAAATTTGAATTTTGAATTTGTTTCGGATTTCGATATTCGAATTTCGAATTTGATAGGTGGAGAGGATAAAGGGCGATAAATGAGTAAGAAAGTTACAGAGAGAAATCAGTCTAATGCACAGCTTGATGAGATGGATCGGATGATTCTCAATGAAATTCAATCTCATTTCCCCGTTGAGGCACGACCCTATCAAGCGTTGGCTGAGAAACTGGGATGCTCTGAAGAAGAAGTCTTGCAGCGGGTGCAAGATTTAAAAGACAGAGAAGTTATCAGGAGAATCGGAGCCAATTGCAATTCCAGAAAACTGGGATACACTAGCACCCTGTGCGCAGCCAAGGTCCCGTCTCGCCTGATGGAACGATTCGTGGAGGTGGTGAATAGTTACACGGGGGTAACCCACAACTACCGCCGTGATCACGACTACAATATCTGGTTCACTCTCATTGCTCCTTCCGTGGAAAGAATCGGGCATATTCTGCACGAGATAGTCGAGTTGACCGGAGTAGAAGAAGTTATTAGTCTCCCCGCAGAGCGCCTTTTCAAGATTCAGGTAGATTTTGAGGTTTAATGGTCAAGAAGGCATCTTTCGGCTGCTGAGTCATTATGCAGTGCAAATCCTGAGATCGGTGTCCCACTAAATCCCAAACTCCAAGCACCAAATTACAAATAAATCTCAAATTCCAATATCAAATGACCAAAACAGGTTTGGAATTTTGAATTTTGGTCATTGTTATTTGTTTGTTATTTGAGATTTGTGATTTGGAATTTTTGCTTGGGTTTCGGACTTTCGATGGAGAATACGATCAGAGGTAATTTCTAGGAGGTGGATTACTTATCGTTGCTCTCGGGCACTGCAAACTCTGCCCTGTAAGCCACCACTTGTCCTTTTTTACCCTTTATAGCCAGTGGTTGGAGCGGATGCAGTCCCACCAGCCCAGGAATCGAGTCCACAGAATCTGCTAGCTCAGTAACTGTGGCCTCGCTCACCAGAATTTCTCCAGGTCCTGCCAGATCCTGCAAGCGCTTGGCAAGATTTACGGCATCACCGATGTGCGTATAGGCAAGGCGCTTTTCTGTACCTATACTGCAAGCCGTAGCCGTCCCGGTGCATACGCCGATGTGGATGCTTATCTCAGGTAGCTCGAAGCGTTGCAATTCTTGGCGAATTTTATCCATTTTCCCTTGGATTTTGACGGCGGCTTCCAATGCGTGGCAGGCATTTTCTTGAGTGGTGGTGGAATTGCCAAAGACCATCATAATGCCATCGCCCATAAACTTGTCCAGGTTACCACCATACTGAACCATTACATTTTCGAGAGCAGCGTAGAAGGTGTTGACAATAAAGACCAGACTCTTCTGATCAAGCTTTTCTGAGAGGCCGGTAAAATCACTAATATCGGCGAAAAGGACGGAGACCTTTTGGGTTTGGCCGGCTCGGGCTGGGAGTTCTCCACTTGACATAATGCGGTCTACTACACGTTTGGACACAAACCGCGACAGCATTGTGCGTCTGCGTTCTTCTCCGAGGAGGTTCTCCTTGAGATCGCTAATGTACTTTTTGTAAGCCAGAAGTTGATTACGGCGCTGCTCGGCCCTGGAAAGTGTTTCTTCAAAGGTGCTCAGGTCGAATGGCTTTCTCAAGAAGTCACAAACGCTCAGTTTGAGCGCATCTATGGCATTTCCCAAAGTACCGTAGGCTGAGATGATAATGGGAACCACATCCTCGCAGCGCTCCCTTACTTCTGCAATGAGGCTTATCCCATCCATGCCAGGCAACCTCAAGTCAGAAATTACCAGGTCAACCTGGCCATCCCCCAGCTCTTCCAACCCTTTCTCCGCAGATTCCGCGGCGATTACTTCATAGCCACGATGTTTGAGAAGATTGCTCAGGGTGAAGAGCATGGATTGTTCATCTTCGACCAACAACACTTTCATCAATGTCATCCTTACAAATCCGAAGGGATTACAAGCCGTTTTTGACATGCGCCAGACTGTTGGCTGACCGCGCTCAGGACAGCATAAAGCACAACCCGTGCCAACTACCGAAGAGCTAGCAGAATTCGCCTAACCGTGCTATTTCGGGTGCTTTACAGGGGTTGAAAGGAATACGAGTGGTTGTGAGCAGCGGTCAATTTTGCAGCACTGTTGGAGGGCCAAATTCACATAAGTTTCGGTAGAGAAACAAAAAAAATAAAGGTGTTGGATAGTGAGCCAAATCAATCATTGGCGAAATGGCCAAACGCGCATCTGGCAACGTTTTACACGATTTTGCAAGGAAATTTTTTTAGCGGAACAGACGCCCTTTTCAGTGCCAACCGAAAAATGTATTAGACTATTCAAGATGATAGGCGATTTCCTCTTTTTGCAAGCGAATTTTTTCAGCGAAAAGAGAGAAAATTTCGGATTTGGGATTTCGGATTGCGGATTTAAGATGTGAGATGTGAGATGTGGGATGTGAAAGGTGGCATAGAGCATGGAGCATAGAGTGAGGCACCTTGTACCCTGCACCCTGTACCTTGCACCTCAACTCCTGGCTACTGACCACTGACTACTTAATTCCGTATTTTTTCAGCCGATAAAGCAGGGTGTTTCTGGTGATGCCCAGAAGTTTGGCTGTCTGTACCTGGTTTTTGCTGGTTTGCTTGTAGGCGGTGGTAATAATTTTCTTGATCACGTCATCGAGACAGATTCCAGATTCTGGAATCTCAGATGGTGGAAATTCCTGGGCCACTTTTCCGGAATCACGCTTGGCTGGGGCAGGGGAGGGGGTTGTTGGCGTGAGGAAATCAAGATGCTCAGGTTTTACCTCGGTGGAATCTTCCAGGAGGGTTACTCGCTCAATGGCATTCTTGAGCTCGCGGACATTTCCTTTCCACGGGTGACCCAGCAAGATTTTTTCAGCTTTTTTTGACACTTTCTCAAATTTCTTGCCATATTTTTTGTTGAAGATTCCAAGATAATAGTTAACCAACAGCGGAATGTCCTCCTGGCGCTCCCGGAGAGGAGTGATGTCAATGGCAATGGTGGCCAGACGGAAATAGAGGTCCTGGCGGAACTTTCCGCTTTCAATGAGTTTTTCCAGCGGTTGGTTGGTAGCGGCAATGACCCGGACGTCCGCCTTTTTCGGCTGTGAGTCGCCCACTGCGTAGAATTCCTTTTCTTCCAGAACCCTGAGAAGTTTGGCCTGAACATCCAGAGGCAGGTCAGCTACCTCGTCAAGCAGAAGGGTTCCATTGTGGGCCTCCTCAAAAAAGCCCTTCTTCCCTTTGGTGTGGGCACCGGTAAAGGCACCCCGCTTGTAGCCGAACAACTCACTTTCCACAATCTCTTTGTTAATGGCGGCACAGTTGACTGCCACAAAAGGGCTGGCAGCCCGGGGGCTATTGAAATGGATGGCCCGGGCAAAAAGTTCCTTGCCCACTCCACTCTCACCACCAATGTAGACACTGGCATCCGGACTTCTGGCAATGCGCTTGGCCATTGAAAGAGCCTGCAGGAACTCGGGGCTCTTGCCGATCAGATTATCGATGTTGTATTCCTTGGCGAGAGCTTGACGCAGAGCCGCTATCTCTTGCTTATAGCGCAACCGTTCCAGGGCTTTGCCGATGGCAATCTGCAGCTCGTCCATGTCAATGGGCTTGGTCAGGTAGTCAACCGCCCCTTGATTGATCGCCTGAACAACATTTTTTACTTCTCCGTGAGCGGTAACCATGATTACTGCGATATAGTCATCAGTTTCCCTTATCTTCTCGAGGGTCTCGAGACCACTGACACCGGGCATGGAGATGTCCAGCAGGATCACATCCGGCGGATCTTCCTTCACCTGCTTCAGGGCCTTCTCACTATTGCGGGCTTCCGAGACTTTGTAATCTTTTTTGAGCGCTCCCTTCAGAGAAGTTCTGAAGGAGGCTTCGTCGTCCACAATAAGAATTTTATAGATGTGCTCGTCCATGAGTTACACCATATATGCGGGTTGTCAGGAAAAATTCCCTGGAGTTATACACCTTTTTGCGATTCTATGCGAGTGTTTTTTCAGGGAAATATTCAACATCGAAAACCTGGTTTTTAAGGCCAGTCCACGATCCCGTCTCGCGGGGGTCAGAGTTCAATAGCTTTGCCGGCAATTAGGTGTCAGGTGTCCCGCCTACGCTCTGTTGAGCTACGGCGTGGCAAGCAGGTTTCAGGTGTCAGGAAGAAGAAACAAAGAAGCTGAAACCTGGACACTGAAACCTCAGTGAGGTTCCGGATTTTTTATTACTGATTCAGAAGGCAGTCTTTCTCTCCTTTATTCCTCGACGGTCTTGAACAGGATCCTGAAAACGGTCCCGTGCCCCTCTTTGCTGGATACCCGGATTGCGGCCTGGTTTTTGTCCAGTATTTGGCGAGCGATTGCCAGGCCCAGCCCGGTTCCTTCTGGCTTGTTGGTAAAAAAGGGATCAAAGATTTTGGAGAGATTTTCATTTGAGATTCCCTGCCCGGTGTCGCCAACCAGCAATTCAACCCGCCGAGTGGAAGGGTCCGTTTGGGTGGTGACGGTCAGATCGCCACCATTGGGCATGGCTTGCATGGCATTGATTACCAGGTTGATGACTACTTGAGAAATCTGGGCCGGGTCAATGAGCACGGCTGGCAGGTTATCGGCCAGGTTGAAGTGAACCTTGAGATCGTCTTTGCGCAACTGTACCCTGGTGAGTTCGTGGACGCTCATTACCACCTCGTTGATATTGGTCTCCACCAGGTGGGCTGGTCTCGGTTTGGAAAACTCCAAGATTTCAGAGATGATTCGTTCGATCTTCTTGACTTCTTTTTGAATGTCGAGCATGTAGACCTGGTGCTCTTCGCCAACATCCAGATCCCGCAAGAGAATCTGCGTGTTGAGATTGATGGTGGCCATTGGATTTCTAATCTCGTGTGCTATCCCTGCGGCAAGGGTTCCCAAAGATGCCATTTTGTCAGCCTGCACCAACTGCCGTTCCATTTTTATCTTATCGGTGACATCAATGCCGTAGTTGATGATCAGGGAAAGATTGCCGGAGGCATCAAAGATGGGAAAGGTGTACTCCTCGAGGGTTTTGTTGACAATTGGATTAGTGCTGAGACGGTGTGAAGGCTTGCCGGTGCGGATGGTCTCGGTCACCGGGCAATTGGGGCAGGGTTCACTTTCTTTGCGAAAGGCTTCATAGCATTTTCTCCCCAAGAGCCGAGGAATCTTGTCCCCAAAAAGGGAAGCGGTCGCCTTGTTTACCATGATGATATTGTGGTCAAGATCAGTAATAGTTAAGGGCGACATAATGCCGTCGAATACCGCCATCAACCTCTTCTTGCTTTCAAAAATGGCCTGTTCAAGGTGCTTCTGGCGCAGCTCCTTCTCCTTGCGCTGAGTAATATCTCGCACCACACTCATCAGGTATTTTTCGCCTTTGAGCCTCAGAATAGAGGTGTTGACCTCTACCGGCATCTGGCTGCCATCCTTGCGTATCATTATTTCTTCGCGATGCTGGCTGGGCTCGCCCTCCTTTTTCTTCTCCTCCTCTTCCTCCTCAACCTGGCTGTCATCTTGATGGACGAGGTCGGCCATTATGAGGTGCAGCAGTTCGCTCCTGGTATAGCCGAGCATTTCGCAGGCTTTGGTGTTGATGTCCACGATATGGCCGTCGAAGGTCTCCAAGAATACGGCGTCGTTGGCGCCTTCTACCAGAGTTCGATAGCGCTCCTCAGAATCTTTGAGTGCCTGTTCTGTCTGTTTGCGCTGGGTAACGTCTTCTAAGATTGCCTGGAAAGCCGGACGACCGTCGTAGGAAATCAGGCCCATGGTAGCCCGAATGTCCATGGTGGAATCGTCATTTGCCAGGCCGCGAAACTCGAGGGTCTGCTCAGATGATGCCGAATGCTTTTTTTCCAGGTTCCGAGTCAGGTCGGCAAAGGCCTGACGGTCTCCGGGATGAAGCAATTCGATGAAGTCCCGGCCCAAGAGCGAGGAAGGCTGGGGATAGCGAAACATGCTGGCCATTTCGTTGTTGCAATACCGAATAATACCCTGACCGTCTATGATGCTGATCGGATAGAGGTTGCCCTCTACCAAAGAGCGATACTTGTCTTCAGAGCGAATGAGGGCTTCCTGAAGCTCGCGTCGTTCTTCTTCGATTTCCAGTGCTTTGGCGAGCATGGAGAAAACCGCGAGCTCGTGGGGGAGCACCTTGTGGTCTTCAGTGAAGGCGACGCAGAAAGAGCCGCAACAGCGCTCATTGACCAGAAGTGGCTTGCAAATGCTCGTCTGCAGCGTGTGCTGCAGTACCAGATTGTCTTTTTGCAGCTCTGCATCCTGACTGAGGTTTTCATACACCTCCGGATGTTCGCTCGTGCTTTGCATGGCTTTACTGAGCAAAGGGCCTATATGCGCTTCACTGCCTTCTTTTACCTCCACTTGACCGTCGGCATGAGCCAGGGTAAGCGACGGTTCTTCTCCGTCCCTTTCAGCTCTGTAGTACAGAGTACAAGAGGCGGTCAGCAGGTTGCTGGCCTCCAGAATGACTTTTCGGATATTGGCGTTGTGATCAGTATCGAAGGTAAAGAAAAGCTGATTCAATGAACTGGTTCGTTTTTCCAGTCGCTTCTGAGTGGTAATATCGAGCAGGATACCGCTGATATGATCGATGTTGTTGTCCTCATCAAAGATCGCCTGACCTCTCACCTGCAGCCACCTGTTCTTACCATCGCGGTTGCGGATGAGGTATTCCCGAACCAGACTGCTTCCCTGCTCCGAGGCAGAATCGAGCAAATCTGCCGCCAGGGACCCCGTGTCGTCACCGCAGAGTGTCGACCACAGGTCGGGCTCCGCCTCAAAAGCTTCCGGAGCGTACCCGGTCACCTCTTTGATTTTCTCATCCACAAATTGAGTGGTCCCATCGGCAAAGACGGTGAACACCACTCCTGGGATATTTTCCAGCAGACTTCTGAAGCGTTGCTCAGAACGCTGAATTGTTCTCAGTTGCTGGCGTTCCCGCCAGACCCGCTTCAGTTTGGCTTCAAACTCGTCATTGCTGAAGGGTTTCTGGATAAAGTCTATGGCGCCTGCAGCCAGCACGTCGTCATAGGAGTAGTGCATGTTGAAGGCGGTCATCAGGATAACGTCGGTTTTGGGATAGTTCTCTTTGATGAACTTGGTGAGCTGGAGGCCATCCATCCCCGGCATGGCAATGTCACTGATTACCAGGGAGAAGACCTCCTTTTCCAGGAGATCTTTGGCCTCGGAGGGCTTGGAGGCAGTGGCTACCTCGAGGCCAATGTTCTGGATGATTTCAGCGCAAAGACTGCGCACTTCATCAACATCATCCACCACCAGAATTTTACCCGCTGGTAGATCGGGCTTGATCCAGGGTACCGGTTCAGTCTCATTCATGGGTGCCCCCGAACTGTTCGGGAAATGGCAGCAAAAAAATTTCTAAGCAGCCATATACTGTAGCATCTATGAGAAAAGATTTCAATAGGGATTCTGAAGGGATGCGGTTGTTCAAACCTCCTCGTCGTTGCCTATGCTCTGCCGGTTAGGAGGCTCGTCTTTTTTCCAAGGAATAGCTCTGATAAGCAGGAGCAGGAAAAAAGCAGCCACAAAGGTCTTTAGCGTCAGAGCCAAGAGATTGTCGGCGGTCCAGATGAAGAGTACGGGAACTGCGATCACTCCAACTAATATCAGGAGGAGGATGGTGATATTCTCTTTGAGTTTGGACATATTCCTAAAAAGCAAGGAGTCAGGAGCCAGGAGTCAGGAGCCAGGAGAAAGCGGTAAACAATTCAGCTGTTTGACTAATTTTCTAATTCTCTAATTTTCTAATCTCCATGCCCATGCCAGTCAGTATTATAACGGAAATCGCCAGTGAATGGGGTTTTATTGACAGGCATACTCTGCTATGTTACATAGGTTCGCTACCTTCATGGGCGACTAGCTCAGTGGATAGAGCGTTGGTCTCCGGAACCAAAGGTCCCGGGTTCGATCCCCGGGTCGCCCTCCACAGTGATCTTAAAGAGTTAGAGCCATCACTCTAGCTCTTTTTTTGTTCAACATGTTTTATTTCTTCACACAGCTATTCTGTGGGAGCGGTTTTCCAGCCGCGATTTGAAAGATTTCTACGAGTTCTGCGAATTTGACTAATTCTCTAATTTCTTATCAACGAATTGACAAATTGACCAATCTACGATTTAACAATTTAACTAATTCTCTAATCAAGGTGATAATAGACAAATGGACGCATTGAAATCTCGCTTAAGAGTATTCTTAGTAGTTCTTCTGTTAGTAGTTGTGCTCGGGATATTCGGCTTAATGATAATAGAGGATCTTTCTCTGCCGGATGCCCTTTACTTCACTATTGTAACCGTCGCTACCGTAGGCTACGGGGACATACATCCTGCCACCCTAGCAGGCAAGATACTTGCCGTTGTCCTCATAATAACTGGTGTGGGAACCTTCCTGGGTGTGCTGGCCAATGCAACAGAAATAATGCTCAATAGGAGGGAAAGAAGGGCAAGGATTGAGAAACTGAATATGGTAACTAGTCTTTTCTTCAGCGAAATAGGAAACAGGCTGCTAAGATACTTTGTTGCATTAGATCCTCACGCTACTGGTTTGAGTCGAGAACTCGTTGTAACCAATGACTGGTCAGCTGCGGACTTCCTCAAAGTGAGTCAGCTTCTCAAAAATCACAAATACAATATAGACATTGAAAAGATTCCGCAGGAGGAACTAAACACCTTTTTTGATGGCAAAGTTGATCTCTTGCTGCGACTTCTGGAAAATCCGGCTTTGCTGGAACGTGAGTCTTTCACTGAGACCATCAGGGCAGTTTTTCATTTCAGAGATGAGTTACTCCTTCGGCAAGATATCAGTCAGCTTCCAGAGTCTGACAAGAAGCATCTGGCTGGCGACATTAAACGGGCATACAGACTGCTTGCTCTTCAATGGTTGGATTATATGAGGTATTTGAAGGATAGCTATCCTTATCTCTTCTCTCTTGCAATGCGCATAAATCCTTTTGATCTGAACGCCTCGCCAATCGTAAATGCGGTCGGAAGGCCTGCGGTCGGACCAAGCCAAAAATAGCATTGAGCAGAGCGCTAGCTGTCTGCTTTCTTTCACTCCATGCCCCGTGCTCTATGCTCACTCCAATCCGCAATCTCCAATCTTCAATCTAAAATCCACCCCATGCCCCATGCTCCATGCCCTCCCACATCCCACATCTCACATCCCAAATCGCCTTGCGCCTTTCGCCTTATGTAGAAACGCATAATCGCATGAACGTCCCCCTTTTTTCCCTGATCAGGATACCACTATATCGCAGGCCATACCGGCCTGAAAATTGCAGCACGCTCCACCACTAATCTGAAGACTTTTAGAGCGCCTTACTTCAAACTTCAGGATTAACTGGATGAACCGATTTTATCTTTGCCAAGAGAAGGGAGAACTGCAGAAAAGCATCTATCCCCTAGAAGGATCTATGACCATCGGTCGCAGTGCGGAAAACGACATCACTCTCGTGGACTCTGACGTCTCCCGCTCGCATGCCAGGATAAGCCACCAAACGGGTAGTTGGACAATTGAAGATCTGGGGAGTTCCACTGGAATTATTCTTGGTGGAGAACGTATAGACAAAAGAGCGCTGAAATCAGGAGATGCCTTTCAGATTGGAGGAATTACACTCACTTTCATGGAAGAGGGTGCTTTTGATAAAACAGAACAACTCTCTGAAACCATGCAGGTGTTTGCGGCCTTGATCAAATATCAGTCTCCTTTTGTTAATCCCAAGCTCACCAACCCCGGGTTCATGCGTCTGCAAGGGGCCCTCATGTCAAACCCCATTTTCAGGTTCCTAGGCAAGAAAGAACTCAGAGGACTTGAAGATATGTCCAACCTGCACCTTTTTAGTGCCGATCAGCTAATCTTTCAGGAAGGTGACCCGGGGCGCTCCATTTATCTTATTCTGGATGGAGGAGTGAAGGTGTTCACCAAGGATCAAACTGGTGAAGAGTTTCAGTTAGCCACGCTGAAATCAAATCAGTTTTTCGGGGAAATGGCACTGCTGACTGGTAAGCCACGGTCCAGTTCGGTGGCAACACTCGGGGAGACTCTGCTAGGCGAGATCAGCTATAACAATATGCGCAGGCTAATAATGCGTTACCCGCAGATCAAAGAAGTCCTGCTCGAGTATTTCCGCGAACGTGCCGAGGACTCCAGAAAGAAACGAGCCGAGGCCAACATTGAGGATCGCCGAGGCCAGCCACGGTTACACGAGAGACTTATGGCGGAATTTACAGTTTGTCCTACCCATAAATTTAATCAAGCTCAGGAAATGATCGACCACACTTATAAGGCAACCACGTCAGACATTTCAGGCTCGGGGGCAAAACTGGACGTACTGGGACCATTGCTGCGCTCATTTCGTTCCGGCTTTGAACTTGAGTTGAAAATCGAACTTCCCGCGCCCTGGGGCGAGATCTCCACTCTGGGCATAGTTCGCCATGCAACTGTAACTGGTTCCACGGCTCAGCTTGGCATAGAATTCATCGAAGTTTCAGACGAAGACACGAAGAAGCTCCATCACTTTATATATGGACAGACTGACACAATTGAATAAAGCTTATCGTTAGTGCCTAAAGTACGCACCAGACTGCTGAGAGTTTACATTACATACTTTAATTCACACTCTCGCCTCTTTTGCCCCGTACCAACATATAGTACCATGGTCGCCAGAGCAGAAGAGTGAATTAAGGGATGGTAATGTAAACGGATGACAGCGATAAACGAGAGAATGCAATAAGGGCGTTTCAGAAAGCGCTCAAGGCCGGCGTGGCCTCGCCTATCGTTGTACTGGGAATGTTTCCCAGGAGGAGTTGCAAACCATCCTCCATGCTGCTCGCCCAGTAGTTAGTCGATATAAATCTTGCCACTGAAAATGAGATTTTTCTCTTGACAAAGCCAACATCATCTATGTAATGTCGCGGTACTGCGCTGTAAAAATCATTTGATCCTCTACACCGCACCATTCGTCTCCCCACCGTAAATCCCATTCGGGGTGGCAAATCTCCTATTACACAAACCGAAAGACAGGATCTATTCGTGTAATCTCATTTTCATTTACAGGAAAATGAAAGGAGGATCCCAATCATGCTTAACCCTCGAGAAAGGCGTAAGTATCATAGAACCGAAGTCAAATGGCCCGTAATTGTAAAGCACTCGAAAAAACCCCTTGAGAGCGTAACAATCAATGCCAGTGCAGCTGGTGCTTTCATCCGATGTGGAAAGCCGATAAAGCCCAAAGAAATCGTTGAGATCGTAATCAAAATCCCTGATATAGAACCCCCTTTTGAAATTATCGGGGAAGTGATGTGGTCAAATACGTATGGCCCTGACGATACTCTTACCCCACATGGAATGGGCGTTCGGTTTAAAAACATCTGATGAAGGAAAGATACATGACTTACATCTGCATAAAATGCCAAGATAAATGGGTTATTGGAAGCCCGACCAGTGAATACTCCGGCGGATTGTGTGAGAGTTGCGCAACAAGCTACGTCAGGACAAAGCAGAGAAAACAGGGATTTCATGATTGCTATAAAAAGGCGATTGAAATTTGTTCAAGGGCCGAATGTAACTATTGGAACTTGTGCAACAAGGAGCTCTTGGTCTGAAGTGAAAAACTCCAATCTTAATGCTATCCCTTCTCAACGTCACATTCGGCAAAAGCCGGTACAGTCTTCCATGTTTCGACTAATCGACTGCAGGAGGGAATACAATGGCAAGAATACTTATAGTGGATGATGAGGAGCACATCCGCCGATACTACACCGAGGAGCTTTCCGAGG
>JASFGC010000035.1:0-17242 GCA_050123975.1 Syntrophobacterales bacterium
AAGAATCAACCTGCGCTCATTCTCGGCCAGGGAGGTTGAGGGCGGCTCTTCGGTCACCTGTTTGAGGAATTGTGGCAGGTGTCTTCCCTCGACCACCTCGCCCTGCGCAAGGATTACTGCATGACTAATGGCATTTTCCAATTGACGGACATTGCCGGGCCAATCGTGATCTAGCAATGCTTGCATGGCAGAGGAGGAAAACGATTTGATTTGTTTGCCCTCCTTGCGGCTATATTTCTCTAGGAAATGCTTGCAGAGCAGTGGAATGTCTTCCATGCGATCGCGGAGGGGAGGCATGCTAATGGTAATGACGTTCAAGCGGTAGTAGAGATCGTCCCTGAAACGGCCGGCTTCGACCTCTTTGTAGAGATCGAGGTTAGAGGCCGCCAAAACCCGCACATCGGCCTCCAGGGTTTGCTCGCCACCCACCCGTTCAAAAAAATGGTCCTGCAGAAATCTAAGCAACAGTACTTGAGTGGCAGGAGCAATGTCGCCTATTTCATCGAGAAACAAGGTGCCACCCTTGGCCCTTTCTATGCGACCTTTTTTCCTCTTGATCGCGCCGGTAAATGCGCCTTTCTCATGGCCGAAAAGCTCGCTTTCCAATAAAGCCGGGGAGTAAGCCGAACAATTGGCCACGATAAAGGGACCGCTGGCTCGATGGCTCTCTCGATGAATGGCCTGTGCCACCAGTTCTTTCCCGGTGCCATTTTCTCCGGCGATCAGAACGGTAGCGTCGGAGGCGGATACCAGATCAATGAGTTCATAGATTTTCTGCATCTCGTCACTTTGACCGATGATTTCTCCATGAGATGTCCGTTCAGTCACTTCTCGACGCAGATTGTTGATTTCTGTTGCATGGCATAGCAGATGATCTATGTCTCCTGCTATCTGGTTAAATAAATTGTGAAAAAAGTGCAGATCCTCACGAGAATAGTCCTGGGAGATTTCTGAGCCCAGCAAGAAGTAACCAATACATTGATGAGGCGTGGAGATTGGAAAGCCGAACCAACTCGGATAGTTCTTTGAGATTATTCTCAAAAAATCGGGAACGTCGTTGGTATGTTTGGAGCTCATTATTTGCGGTTTTTTGGTATCTTGCAAGTACTGGACGAAATCCGAAACCAACCCGGACTGTTCCAGTTCTCCTAGGCTGCTCAACAGGGGTGTAACCACGGTGAAATTACATTCCTCCAGCTCGAGAAACCGCTTTTTCTTATCATCCACAAGGAAGAAAAGCAGCTCTGATTGAGGGAAGATTTCGTGAGTGATTCCCTGGACGAAATGAACAACCTCGGGAAGTGCGGCCATACCGCTCACCTGTCGGGAAATTTCAAAGAGTGTTTCCAGTTGATGCTGGGTCTTTTGTAGTTCTTTGGAACGAAAGGACAGGGCTTCCTCCGTCTCACGCTTTTTAGTAACATCCCGCTCCAATCGAATGATTGAGCTTATCTCACCATGAGAGTCGAGAAGTGGATAGGTGGCAACTTCGAGCAATTGTTCCTCTCCCGCGGCGTTGGGATAAAGTCTGTCCGACATGGCGGGACCTTTGGTACGCAAGGTTTCTTCCATGGGACACCGGATACCATAATCCGCGCACGGTGTGGGCCTGTCGAGCATAATCTCGTGGCATCTCATCCCCACTGCGGTAGGAGGTTCCAGGCCAATCCGGGAGTGAAAGGCATCGTTTGCCTGGATTATTGTGTGGGTCCTGGGGTCAATGACAATGAGATTATCGGTGATGCTGTTGATGATCTTGTCACTGAATTCTCTCGATGATTGCAGTTGCTCTTCAAGGCTCTTGCGCTCGGTTATGTCTTCCACCGACTCTATTGCGGCAACAACATTGCCGTCTTTGTCCTTTATGGGAGATGAAATTATCCGGTAGTTCCGTGTTTCCTTGCCCGCTGGCGTAGCCATTATTGCTTCATGGACTTCGCCGTCTTGCAGGGTCTTGATGGTTGGACAATCGGGACACACTTCTTCTCTGGGTGGATCATGAAAAGATCTATGACAGAGCGGCCTTGTCGCCGGGTCAATTTCTGGAAACCAGTCTTTCATTTGCTTGTTCAATGTCAGGATTTCCATGTTGGGGCTGATGAGGGATACCCCTTGCCCGATATGGTCCACCAGACTTCTATATTTTTCTTCAGATTCCCTCAATTTCTTCTCAGCCCGTTTGCGCTGGGATATTTCTCGCGCATGCTCCACAGCCAGTGTGACTGATCCTTGGTGGTCTTTGATTGGGTATGAATGCACTTCGAAAATGCGCTCGTTCCCATCTGGCGTGGGGACACACTTTTCCAGTATCCGGGGTTCACCGGTACGGAAAACCTCTTGCACATGACAATCGTCGCATATGGCAGAGCGCTGGTAGAATGTCTCATAGCAAAATCTGCCGATGAGTTGTTCTTCCGTCAACTGAAAGAGTTTCTGCACGGCTTGATTTGTCTTGATGATACGAAAATCACAATCATAAATGGCAAAAGGGTCGGTGACGCTGTCAAAAACCCTGGTGAGAAATTGTTCATCGTAGGTGGTCATATCTGCCTTCCTATCCTGTGGATCTGAATGTGGCAAATCGTTGCCACGCCGTCACAGAGTGAGTGCGGACTCGAAATAAGCATGACTGGTGAAACACTACTGCGTTTAACCTTCACTGTGCAGAGACAGACGGTATCAGACAAAAACCAAACTCGCATACGCATGTGTATTAATTAGATGCTATCTTGGGGTCGTATTTAGATCATACTGGCATGGTTTGTAATTAGCTGTCAAGAATAAAATTTTCGCTTAATTAGAAGAATAGTAGGAAGATGAAAATTGTTGGAATGGGTCGTAAATGATACAGATAGCAAAAATACCCTCGCTCGCCCTGTTGAAAATGCTCCAGCGAGCGCATTCCCCGTAGTCCGGCTCAGCAGACCGTAGGGAGCTTGAATTGGAACCTGGGACGGTATCAGAGTGGTTTGCCATCGTATTAATTCACCACCCAGACAGCCAATTCCCTGGCCATATGAATGACCTTGTTGCTTACCCTCCCCATAGGGAATTCTTCTACCTCGGAAAGACCTCTGCGCCCCACAACAATGGTCCCATATTCTCCCTTCAGGGCGTATTGGATAATGGCTCCGGCCCGACTGAGTACTCCCGTCGCCGTCCTGGTGGTGATTTGGTTGCGACGAAAGCCAGCATTTTCCAAGCGACTGGTGGCTTTCTCAAAAACAGACTTCATGGATTCTTCAGCCTTACGGAATATCTCCTGATCTTGTGCTCTGACCGCGTGATAGAGAGTGACCTCCAAATATGCGCTCACCATGGTGCTGAGGTAGTCTACGGCTCTCATGGCTCCAGCGGAAGAATCCAAGCCCACAAGTATTTTCCCAATATGAGGGGTTCCGCCAACAACGCAGAGGGGAACATGGGTAAGACGTCCAAGGAGCTTATCGGCAATGCTTCCCCATAAAAAATCCTTCAGCAAACTCATTCCCCAGCGTCCCACAACTACTGCGTCGTAATCATGTTGTGACTGATGAAAAATGTCTCTTGCTATGCCCACCTTCCTTTCCTGAATTTTGACTTTTACCGAGTTTTCCGGCACACCCCGGTTCAGAAAGAGCTGACGTGCTTTTTCCATGATTTGCTGCATCACCTTCTGCCGTTGGTGCTCAGAACCACTGAAGGCGGCCTCCTTGAGCATCAGTTCGGGATCCTCCTCAAGGTCCCAGAAACTTTCTGGAATGTTCGTGGTCACATGGAAGAGAACCACGTCGATGCGGTTCGGTGCAAACAACTGGCTCGCATAACGCGCCGCCTCGAAAGCCTGATCCGAACCATCCATTGCCAACAAAATTCTTGTTTTGTGCTCGGCCATGGAATACTCCTATTTGGCATAGGGCATAGAGCAAAGAGCATAGTGAAAAAGAGATCTGAATCTTATTAGCTGATTTCCTGCCGGAAGCCGTGTTTTTAAATGTCATTCTGAGGAGTCCAGCTAACAGCGGGACGAGGAGGAATCTCATAGTTAAGGGGTCTGCAGAGATTCTTCGCGGAGTTTATCCTGAGTACATCGAAGGGCTCAGAATGACATGACTTAGTTTCCGGATGGACACTAGCTGGTTTTAGTTTACTCCATGCTCCATGCCCCGTGCTCCATGCTTATTCTGACGCTGCAGGCAAATGCCAGCGAAGCCAAGTGCCGCTCATGAATAATAGTATGAGTAGAGCAATGCCGGGTTTGTCGGCCCTGGACTCTCTAATCTCTTTATTCCATGAGGACTCGTATGTGTTTCTCAACCGACTCTGCTAGCGCCTCGAGGTTGTAGCCACCCTCAAGTACGGAGACAAGCCTCCCTTCTGCGCAACTCTCGGCGATACTTTTGATTTTTCGGGTTAATTCTCCATACCCCTCGGTTGTGAGTTTTAAATGCGCCAAGGGATCTGCTTCGTGGGCGTCGAAGCCGGCAGAGATAAGGACAAACTGGGGTCTGAACTTCTCCATCTCGTGCTCAACCCTTTCCAGGGCTTTTTGATACTCCTCTTGTCCTGCGCCCACAGGCATGGAAAAGTTCTGAGTAAATCCCTTCCCTTGACCATATCCCGTTTCCGAATCCTTCCCCGTCCCAGGATAGCAGAAGGAAGGGTCTTGGTGAAAACTGACAAAATATATAGTTGGATCCTTGTCGAACATGTACTGGGTGCCGTTGCCGTGATGGACATCCCAGTCTATTATGAGAATTCTTTCTATACCGTGTTGCCGCTGAAGGTATCGTGCCGCGATGGCCACATTGTTAAAGAAACAAAATCCCATGGCCCGGTAACTTTCTGCGTGGTGGCCAGGAGGCCGTACCGCACAAAAGCAGTTTCGCACCGTGCCCTCTATCACTTTGTCTATCCCTTTCAGCACCCCGCCGACAGCGCACAGGGCAACTTCAAAAGTTGCCGGACTGAGAATGCATTCTGGGGTATGCAGAAAAGGATCGGAGTGCTCCACCGCACTCTTGAATTCATCTATGTAAGTTGCTGTGTGGCAGAGTTCCAGAATAGTCCTTTCTGCAGGCGCAGGCTTTATCAGAAAGAGTCTATCCAGAAGCTCCACGGCTTCAAGGTTCTCAATGATGGCCGTGAGTCTTTGAGGCTTTTCCGGGTGGCGGTGGCCGGTTTCATGCTTGAGATATACCTCACCGTAGACCAGTCCAGTTTCCTTTCGGCGCATGTGCTGTTTCCTTCCAGGTTGAATTAGTGTGCAGTTGTCGCATCATCAGTCAAACAGCCTCAATTTCATTATATCAACGTGTTCTTACCGCCGCAATTCTGCAGCCGTCGCAGCCAGCAGCGGGCGAGCCTCTCTGGTGGGCTGCAATTGAAGTCCGATCATCCACTGGCAATCCCGTAACGCTTCATTTTTCGCCAGAGGGTCGAGCGGTGAATACCCAGTTCTTTCGCAGCCGCCGCAGTATTGCCTCCATTTCGTTCGAGAGCACTTGCGATGAGATCATGCTCAACTCTCTCAAGAACGGCAAGGTCCTGTTCTTCGGAGATATCGGCGCGAACTGGAGACTCTCTCTCCTTGCTCTTTAAATAGGAAGGAAGGTTTCGGGGCTGGATCTCAATTCCCTTCGTCAGGATAATTGCGTGCTCGATGATATTTTCAAGCTCCCTGACGTTCCCAGGAAAATCATAATTCAAGAGGATCTTTAAGGCTGAGCGCGAAAGCTTCTTTATCTGTTTGGATTGCTTCAGATTAATACGCTCAATGAAGTGGTCAAGAAGAAGGGGAATGTCTTCACGCCGCTCTCGCAGAGGTGGAATACGGAGCCGGATTACATTGATCCGAAAGAACAGATCCTCGCGAAATTCCCTCCGGTGCATCATCTCCATAAGATCTCGGTTGGTGGCAGCAATGATGCGCACGTCGACCCTCTCGGTCTTGGTGCTGCCGAGGGGTTCGTATTCTTTCTGTTCCAGTACCCGAAGCAGTTTTACCTGAGTACCCTTGCTCATGTCGCCTATCTCATCCAATAAAATAGTACCACCGTGGGCTTGACGAAAGCGTCCAGGCTTATCCCGTCTTGCATCCGTAAAAGCCCCTTTCTTGTAGCCGAAAAGCTCAGATTCCAGCAAAGTTTCCGGCAGAGCGGCACAGTTTACCTTTATGAACGGCTTATCTTTGCGCCTGCTCAGGTTATGAATCGCCGCGGCAAAGAGTTCCTTGCCGGTGCCGCTTTCACCTTCGAGAAGCACGGTGGCATCGCTCTGGGAAATATCCGGCAATATTTGGAAAAGCTCGAGCATGGTCTTGGAGCGCCCCAGAATGTCCTGGAAGGAGTAGCTGCTGGAAATCTCCTTGCGCAACTGTTTGATCAGGGAGAGGTCTCGAAAGGTCTCCACAGCGCCAACCACATTGCCCCTTTCATCCCGGACGACTGCTGTGGAGATACTTATTGGGATCTCCTTGTTTTCTCGATTAAGAATGTTGACTTCTAGGTTGACTATGGTTTCTGTTGTTTCGGCTGTATGCTTTAAGGGACAGGCCTCAAAGCACGTATTGGCCCTGAAGATCTCGTGGCAGTATTGGCCTATGGCTTCCTCTTCTGAAAAACCGGTGATGCGCTCAGCAGCCTTGTTAAAGGAAGTAATGCGGCCTTGTTGATCAACCGTAAAGACTCCATCTGCGATGCTATCCAGAATGAGTTGGGTCCAGGCAGGACCGTCCTCTATTGCTCCACTAGTCTTGTTGTCAGAGGCCATTTTTCAATCCTTCAGTTTCACTACATCGAAAAATCTCTGCTGAGATGTCATTCTGAGTCCGCCGCAGGCGGGCGTAGAATCTCAAGATCCTTGGCTCAATATGAAACGAACCGCTTTTTCAAGTTATCGGGCAGCAACTCATCGCATTATAAAAACGTTGCGTGTCGTAATCTAGTTGCAAAAATGCAAAAAATATAAAAACTTAATATCATTGGTAATTATATAAAGATGGTTGCAATATTGCAACTAGTTTTTCTCTTTTGCCCGCCTGATGCGTTGCTAGCGTAGTCAAATTATCTTGCAATATCAAAGGGTTAATGCCGAAACATCAATCTGGCACGGGTATTGCCTTTAAAGATGGTGAACTGTGGATTTTCACCGGAGGAATTCATTTTTCGGAGTCCATCATGAAGCTGGCTATCATGCTCTACGGCACGAGAGTCTCTCCTCGGTTCGGGTACAGTCAGGGGGTCATGATCGTAGAGGTAGATGGCAAAAAGGAAATCCGCCGAAAGATCCTGGAGGTGGATGATTACTACCCTGAACAGCTCCCTGTCGTTCTCGGCAATGAGGACGTGAAGGTGGTTATTAGCGGCGGGATGAACAGGCATTTTCAAAATCTCTTTCGCTTACAGGGTATCCAGGTGATATGGGGCATCATCGGTGAGGCAAATGATGCTCTGGCTGCTTTTAAGGGGGGACAGCTAGCCCCGGGAATGGGGAGCTGTCCCGAGGGACGCAGAAAAAGACGAAGACAAAGACGATTCCGGGGTAGAGGCAAGTCGCATTCATGAAATATCTCGGTTAAAAAAAGGAGGAATATATCATGCCAGGATTTGATCGAACAGGACCTGCAGGGATGGGTCCTCGGACAGGATGGGGACGTGGGTTGTGTGGTTCGCGCGGTTATTATGGTGGCGGCCAGCGGTTCTGGGGCTACGGCCGAGGGTATGGTCGAGGCTGGGGCAGAGGCTGGCGGCACCGATACTGGGCAACCGGCATGCCTGGGTGGAGGCGGATGTACCCACCTCCGCGGGGAGGTCACTACGAACCGTGGGAAGCAGACTACGGCCCGTCTTTTTCCCAGGAAGACGAGCTGGCTGTCCTCAAGGAAGAGGCCGCCTGGCTGCAGGAAGAACTAAACGCAATCGAACAGAGACTCAGCGAAATCGAAACTCAGCAGGAGGAATAGTGGCTGAGGGTGAAGACTAACTCTTACAGGGGTGAGTAGTAGGTCAGATGGTTTCCGCCTCGTCGAAATTCGTCGGACACTGAAAAGAAAGGCACCATCTGTTTGTCGGCTCAATCCCGTAGCAGCAGGACCGACCCAAGAACGATACGACCTAAGGAATGAAGAACTGGTGCTTCGAGAAGCGCATGGCCTAAAAACCCAGGCAAATTCTGGAAGAGAAAAAGGAAAAGAGAATGGGCAAAGAGAAGTGTGATGAAAGCAAAGCATGCGATAGATGTGAAACTGAGAGTAATTGCTCTGCCCAAGAGAAAGAAGAGCACGAGCAGGTGAGGTTACAACAGAAGTTGTTTAGCATCCGCCATAAGATCATGGTAATGAGCGGCAAGGGTGGGGTGGGAAAAAGTACCGTGAGCGTAAACTTAGCTGCTTCCCTCGCCCTGCAGGGTTACGAAGTGGGCCTTCTGGATGCGGACATGCATGGCCCAGACATCCCAAGAATGTGTGGGGTGGAAAACCGGCCTCTCGTGAGTCATGGAAAGGGCTTGGAGCCGATAAAGGTCTTTAAGGGTTTGAAGACCATATCCACTGGACTCCTCTCGCAAGATCCGGACAAAGCCATCGTCTGGCGGGGCCCGCTAAAGCACTCTGCCATAAGGCAGTTTCTCATGGATGTAAACTGGGGTGATCTGGATTATCTGGTGATCGATCTTCCACCCGGAACCGGGGATGAGCCTCTCAGCGTTGCCCACCTGATCAAGAATGTGGATGGCACCATTATCGTAACCACCCCTCAAGACGTGGCCTTGTTGGACTCCAGGAAAGCGGTCAATTTCAGCAGGCTGCTCAACATTCCAGTTCTCGGGATTGTGGAGAACATGAGCGGAATGGTGTGTCCTCACTGCAACGAAAAGATCGACCTTTTCAAGGTGGGAGGCGGAGAGAGAGCCGCGCTGGAGCTGGGAGTTCCCTTTTTAGGCCGCATTCCCATTGACCCTGAGATGGTAATCACTTGCGATGCAGGGACACCCTTTGTGATTGATCGAGAGCCATCAGAGGTAAAAAAGGCTTTTGAGAATTTAACTCAAGTTGTGGTGAGGGCAACGGAGAAAGCAGAAGATAAGATGACTTCTGCAGCTCAGTGAAATTAGGGAGACGTAACCTATGATTATCGCGGTGACAGCGCAGGGGAGAGATCTAGAAGGTGAGGTAGACCCTCGGTTCGGCAGGGCCAATCAATTTTTGCTCGTGGATTCTGAGACCATGGATTTTCAGGTGGCCGAAAATCAGCAAAGCCTCAATTTACCCCAAGGGGCTGGTATTCAGGCGGCACAGAACGTGGCGAACCACGCGCCGGAGGTGGTTCTGACCGGTAACTGTGGTCCCAAGGCGTTCAAGACCTTACAGGCCGCAGGGATCAAGGTTGTTGTCGGGGTCAGCGGCAAAATAGAGGATGCCATCCGGGCTTACCTTCGGGGCGAGTTTGAACATGCAAAAGACGCGAACGTGAAGGGACACTGGGTGTGAAGGACAAGACACGGAGACGCGGAGACACGGAGAGACGGAGAGGCGGCGAAATTGGTGAGACTTGCCAACGAACAATTTAAGGAAACCCGAGAAAAGCTTGGGAAAGAAGGAGGAAAGATATGAAATTTGCTATTCCACTGGCAGAGGGTGTGCTTTGTGCTCACTTTGGCCATTGTCAGCAGTTTGCCATTATTGACACAGAGGATGGTCAAATCAAGGACAAGGAACTGCATACTCCGCCACCTCACGAACCTGGAGTCCTGCCTAACTGGTTGGCCGAGTTGGGAGTAAGGGTGGTGATAGCCGGCGGTATGGGGCGGAGAGCGCTTGGCCTCTTCAGTGAGAAGGGTATTGAGGTGACTGTCGGGGCTCCCAGTTCTCCGCCAGAGACACTTGTGGAGCAATATCTGCAGGGAACCTTAATCGCGGGTCAGAATATCTGCGATCACTAGTTAGCGTCCATCCGGAAATCTGAAATTCCCGGATGGAGCAGTCAGCACTCAGTTGTCAGCAGTCAGCTTAACCTAATGTTTCTAAATGTATTTTGCTGAGAGCTGAAAGCTGATCGCTGATGGCACTCATGAGAAAACAGGGGTTTTCTGATGAGCACTCGTTAGTGGAATTATCAATTAAACAAAAAAGGAACCGTTATGAGAATCGCAATTTCATCCACCGGACCCGATCTCGAAGCCGAGGTTGATCCACGCTTTGGTCGCTGTCGATGTTTTGTAGTGGTTGATCCCGCAACCGAAGAGTTGGAAGTGCTTGACAACGAGGCCGCTATGATGAGCAGTGGTGCAGGAATACAGGCTGCTCAAATGGTAGCCAACTCGGGAGTGGATGCGGTGATAACCGGGAATCTTGGTCCCAATGCCGCGGATACCCTGGAGGCCACCGGCCTGAAGATCTATCTCGGCGTGAGAGGAACAGTACGCCAGGCCTTGCAGCAATATATCGCAGGCCAACTACAGGAGGCCACCGGCCCCTCGGTAGATGCTCATTCCGGCACAACCACTCCAGGCGATGCAACCGGTATGGGTGCTGGCAGTGGTATGGGTCGAGGCATGGGTCGAGGAATGGGTCGAGGCATGGGCCGAGGAATGGGTCGAGGAATGGGTCGAGGCATGGGCCGAGGAATGGGTCGAGGCATGGGCCGAGGCATGGGCCGAGGCTATTCATCTGATCCAGAGGTCACTCCCGCCAATGACCTAGAGGAATTGAGAATCCAGAAAGAAAAGCTCCAAGAGCAGATGAAACGAATTGACGAGAGGATAAGTAAGCTGAAAAAGAAGAAATAGGAGGTGAGCAACATGCCAAGATTCGACGGAACCGGACCGGGAGGTAGGGGACCGATGACCGGCAAGGGACGCGGTTATTGCGCCATGCCGGTGCGAGCTCCTCGCTCCAACCGTCCATCCTTTCTCCCCTGGCGACGGCGAGCCGGTTATGGTAATCCCCGCACTGATTCTCCCATTCCCGGCTTCACGGGGTGGAGAGGATTTCGCCGGGGTGGCGGCCGCGGCCGCTTTCGGGGTGGAGGATTCGGCTTTGGAAGAACTTTTGGCCGAAGGTGGTGAGAGACCAGCAGATAAGAGAGGGACACTGTGATGATCATTGCGGTAGCGAGCGGCAAGGGCGGAACCGGCAAAACCACCATAGCCACCAACCTGGCCAAATCAATCGGCGAAGGTGTGCAGCTCATCGACTGTGACGTGGAAGAGCCGAACAGTCATCTATTTTTGAAACCGCACCTTGAAAAGAGTGAAGAAGTCTGCGTACCCCGCCCTCATGTGGATCTTGACAAATGTACCTACTGCGGTGAATGCGCCACGATTTGCCGCTTCAGTGCCATCGTTGTGGTCAAAGAGCATGTGCTGGTCTTCCCTGAGCTGTGCCACGGCTGTGGTGGCTGCAGCAAAGTCTGTCCCGAGGAGGCAATCTCGGAAATACCGAAGTCAATTGGGCTTTTGGAACAGGGGGAGTCTGACCCTGTGAGCTTCATCCATGGGCGTCTTACAGTAGGCGAAGCCATGTCTCCTCCACTTATCAAGGCGGCGCGAGCTCTGGCCAACGTAAACGGCGTTGTCATCATTGATTCTCCTCCTGGGACCTCCTGTCCGGTGATTGCATCGATAAAGGGAAGCGACTTTTGCATTCTGGTCACTGAGCCCACTCCGTTCGGCCTCAACGACCTTGAACTGGCGGCGGAAGTGGTCAGTGAACTAGGCATACCCTCAGGGGTGGTGATCAATCGCTCTGATATCGGCGATCTGGCGGTAAAGGAGTTCTGCGAAGGGCGGTCTATCCCTATCTTGATGGAGATACCAGAGGATCGGCAAATCGCCGAGGCTTACTCACGCGGTGAAATGATGATCGACATAATTCCTGAATATCGGGAAAAATTTCAGGAGCTCTTTGCAAAGATTAAAGGACATCAACCGGCCAAACCGGCTCAACTGGCTCAACCGGCCAACCGAGTGAAAAGGGTAATTTCGTGAAAGAACTTGTCATTATTAGTGGTAAAGGTGGGACGGGGAAGACCTCCATTGCCGGTTGCTTCGCTGCCCTGGCCAGGAACAAGGTGTTGGCCGATGCGGATGTAGATGCCGCAGATCTCTTTATCTTGCTGGAACCCAGCATGCAGTCAAGAGAGTTTTTTCGCGGCGGGCACACCGCCTCCATTGATCTGGACGCATGTGTAGAGTGCGGCGAATGTTTGGAGCTCTGCCGCTACGATGCCATCAGTCAGAACTATGTGGTGGACAAGGTGGATTGCGAGGGATGTGGGGTTTGCGCCCATTTCTGTCCGGCCGAGGCCATCGACATGCAAGAGAACATCAGTGGTGAGTGGTTTGTGTCGGACACTCGCTATGGTCCCTTTGTCCACGCAAAATTGGGTATTGCCGAAGAAAACTCCGGCATGCTGGTTACCATAGTCCGCCACAACGCCAAACTGATAGCCGAGGAAAAGGGGCTGGATCTCATTATCGTGGATGGACCTCCCGGCATTGGCTGCCCGGTGATCTCGGCGGTTACCGGTGCCAATCTGGTGTTCATCGTCACAGAACCAACCCTTCCCGGACTTCATGATATGCAGAGAGTTGCGGCTTTGGCCAAACACTTCGATATTCCTGCCGCAGCCTGCATCAATAAGTACGATCTGAATCCTGAGATCAGTAACAGGATTCGCGGCTACTGTGACGAAACTGGAGTTCATTTCGTTGGGGTGATTCCCTACGATACTGTGGTTTCCAAGGCCCTCGTTCATAAGAAAATCATCGTCGAATATAGCAATGGCGCCGTCTCTGATGAAATCAAAAAGATCTGGCTGGCTCTTGAAGGAATTCTGGGAGTCGCAGATTAGGAGAACTCATTTCATGGGTTTGCTAGAAAAGATAGAGGAGAGTCTAGGCCAGGTCATAGACCCCGAGACTGGTATGGATGTGATGCGGATGAAACTGGTTCGGGATTTAAAGGTGGCTCGGGGTGGAGATATAGCGCTCACCTTTCGGCCTTCCTCTATCTTATGTCCCCTTGGTTTTCAACTGGGAATCAATATCAAAGAAGCGGTCCTGCGTGTGCCGGGAGTCACGAGTGTGCAGGTTCACGTGGATGGTTATATCCACGCTGAGCAACTGAAGAAGATTTTAGATGAAATAGATTGAAAAGAGATTAAAGGAATCTATCATGCCGATTTATGAGTACCAGTGCCAGGAATGTGGGGCTATCTCTGAGAAACTGCTTGTGGGTGGAGAGGGCGCTGCGGATATCTACTGCAGTAACTGTAGCTCACGGAAAATGAGCAGAATTTTGTCAGTTGCCTCTTTTTCGACCAAAAAAGTAACGAGCAGCGCAGGACATACCTGTTGTGGCCAAGATGAAAGATGCGATACTCCACCCTGTTCATCTGGAGGGAGCTGCCGCCGGGGTTAACGGTTGGTGATGAGAGAGGAGTGAAACGATGCAAAAACGAGGTGACAAGGGATCCAGAAGAGGTAACACCGGACGGGATGCAGGCAAAGGCGGCCGAGGTCAAAAGAGCGGCTTTGGGGGAGGACCTGGGGGCGAGTGTGTCTGTCCAAGCTGCGGCAAGAGGACACCACATGAGCGTGGTGTGCCGTGCAATCAGGCCCAGTGCCCAGAATGCGGCACAGTTATGAGCCGGGAACGATAATGCGGCGGAAATATCTACCATGACGAAGAGAATGTTATTACCCTTGAAATTCTCCCAGGTGACAGACAACGCTTTTGACATGGCCCTCAGAATGGTCAAATGCGTGCGAAACACGCCTGCACATCTTTCGCGCACTGAATCATCGCTTACGAGATCATAGAGTGAGAGAAGGAATGCAAAGGAGTTCTTCAATGAGCAGGCGTTGGCGTGTTCTGATCATTTTGCTGCTCTTCAGCTTTACGCCACTACTGGTACTCACTCCCTTAATTCATCAAGGAAGGTGGTTTCTCACGGCAATAGCCGCGATCACAGTGATTGTGGTGGTGATTCTAACGGCTTTTTGGGGTTCCCGGACAATGACCAGGCCTCTGCAGGTTATGATTGGGGCGGTACAGCGACTCGCAGAGGGTGACTTTTCAGCGAGGATGGACCTAGCCACGGGTGACGAACGTGATATGCTTGCCAGAGCCTTCAACGAGATGGTGCCCAAGCTCGAAGACAGAATACACATTCGCGAAGCCCTGCAACTGGCTCAAGAAGTCCAGCAAAACCTCCTGCCGAAAGAGATTCCAAGTGTACCCGGTTTCGATATGGCCGCGACAACCGTCTATTGCGAGCAGACAGGTGGGGATTATTTCGATTTTTTCCCGTGTGGTGAGGACTGCGAGGGCGTTGCGGTGGTAGTGGGCGATGTGACCGGACACGGTGTGGCAGCAGCTTTGCTCATGACCACAGCGCGTGCACTCCTTCGTATGCGGGCCGTCCAGCCTGGAACTCTTTCTGAAGTCATCACAAGCGTGAATGAGCAACTGACCCTTGACACCTATGAAACTGGGAGTTACATGACGCTGTTTTACTTGGCTATCGATCAGGCAAATCGGACGTTGCAATGGGTTCGCGCAGGACATGACCCGGCGATTTTCTACAACTCCAACACAGGCCAGTTCGAAGAACTTATGGGTGCGGGCATGGCTCTTGGTGTAGATAAAGACTGGCAATATGAGGCAAACGAAATGACTGGCCTGGTGAAAAATCAAATCATCTGTCTCGGTACGGACGGCATATGGGAGGCCCGTAACGCAGATGGAGAGATGTTTGGCAAAGAGCGTCTCTATAAAATCATCCGTGCACATGCTAATAAACCAGCGGAAACGATCAAAAAAGAAACACTTAGAGCTCTAGGAGATTTCTCCGGTGACATCGCCCAGGAGGATGATGTCACCATCGTAGTCATCAAGGTAATGTGAGGTTGGAGAGGTAGGGGATTTATCCGATGAAAGATTCGATGGGTGATTTTGTTGACAAGTTACAGGAGCAGATTTTCGATGAAACCAGGGAGACGTATGGGGAAGAGGTTTTTTCCAGGTGGAAGAATCCAAGGTTCATGGGAAGAATGACAAACGCCTCCGCCGTCGGCCGGGTTACTGGCAGATGCGGGGATAGCATGGAGATCTACCTTCAGTTCGAGGACGATCTCATTCAAAAGGCGAGCTTCTTTACAGACGGTTGCGGTTCCAGCGTTGCCTGTGGTTCAGTTGCTGCCGAGTTGGCCGCTGGCAAGGAGTTTGATGAAGCCGGTCTCATCGGCGGTGACACTATTCTCGAGGTACTGAAGGGCTTGCCGGAAGAGGAACGCCACTGCGCTTATCTTGCTGCAGAAGCTCTCCAGGTAGCCCTTCATGAGTGGATGTTGAAAAAGTTAACGTTTGAAAACACTCAAGAATAAAAAGTGAGAGGAGAGAGAAATTATGCAAAAGGGAGAACGGTTGGTAATCATAGGAATGGGAGGGGTAGGAGGTCCCGCGGCAATGCTGGCAAGGAGATTGATGCCGGAAGTGGACGTCACTATTATTCGGGAAGAAGAGCGCTTCATAGTGCGTTGAGCTCTCCCTCACGTGGTGGCAGGTGTGGCCACCGTAGATTCTATAACGAACCCGGACAAAATGTTCACCGATGGAGGAATCAATGTCATCATAGATAGGGTGACCCAAGCCGATGGGGACAAGAAAACAGTGACCCTGTCAGATAAACGAGAAATTCCATATGACAAGCTTCTTCTGGGAACTGGAGCGAGCCCCGCGATTCCTCCCATTGAAGGTCATGAACTCGAGGGAGTATTTACCCTCAGGAGTGCACCTGATGCGGAGAGGATCAAGAATTTCTTGGAAGAAAGAAAGGCTAAGAAACTGGTCTTAATCGGGGCTGGTTTCACCAATCTGGAGGTTGCTACACTGCTATGCGAAACTAAACCGGACCAGTACGAAGTAACAGTGATCGAGATATTGGGGTATCCACTGCCGCTGATGGTAGATAGTGATATGGGTGCACAGGTTCGGGAGCATCTTGTTGAAAAAGGTTTCACCATGAAGATGGATCAGAAGGTGACCAAGATAGTTGGAGAAAACGGCTTAGTATCTGGGGTAGAACTGGCGTCCGGTGAGACCATAGAAGCAGACATGGTCCTCCTTGCAGTAGGTGTGAGGCAGAATCTGGAACTGGCAAAGGATCTTGGATTGGAGGTCGGCAAATTTGGGATAAAGGTGAACAAATTCCTGGAGACTTCGGTTCCGGATGTCATGGCGGCAGGCGATTGTGTGGAAAAGTATAATTTTGTCACCCAAAAACCTGTTGCAGGACAATTACGCGGTCCTGCCGTTATCCAGGGTCGGTTGGCTGCTAAAAGGCTTGCCGGATATGAGATCACGTTTCCTGGGGTCCTGAACAATTCGGCTGTCAGGCTTTTTGACAAGTACATTGGCTCAGTTGGCTTGACCGAGGAGGAAGCCCGGAGAGAAGGCATTGAAGTGCTCAGCACCACGGTGACTTCCAGGAGTAAGCACGGCATGATTCCGGGGGTTAAGCCCTGGACCCTGAAACTGATTTTTGACAAAGTAAGCCACAAGGTGATCGGGGGACAGATCATCAGCGACAGTGAGGCCCCTGTGAAGGAGATCGATACCGTAAATGCCCTGATTCTGGGGGAAAAGACAATTGCAGACCTAACCACTTTGATGTGTGCCGGCAATCCGGATTGCTCTTCTGAGCCGAGCCTCGAGCCTATAACTATCTGCGCAGAGCAGGCACTGCAAAAATTGAGAGCCTAAAGAAAAAAAACGACAGGAACGGTGGTTTATGCGGATCGGCGGTGGGGATGGAAGATATCTAATGAGTTGAGTGTGGAAGGAGAGGCGGGCTCTTGCTTCTCAATGACTTCTTTTATACGTGAGCGAAATTGAAGGAGGGAAAAGTGGCCGCATTTGTCTTTGAAAATGGTGTTATTCCGGCAGAAGAATTGGCTCGAGCTATAAATAATGAGATGCAAGGTCAAGACAAAAAACTAAAAGGTTCTGGGGGATGTCTCAAGGTTGATAAAAGAGTTGTTGCCGTAATGCATGAAAAGACGGTGCCACCATCAGTCATTTTTATTGATAAAAATGAAAATCTCCCTTTCATAGAGGCTGCCCGTGAAGTCATTTTTCTCAGAGAGTTTGAGGGAATTGACTCGTGAGCTAGATTGAAGCACAGTTTTGATCCTGTTCTTGATATTTTCATGAGAACAAGGAGGCTCATTATGTTGGAGGGTGGTGATTTTCGTGTTCAGC
>JASFGC010000036.1:0-17051 GCA_050123975.1 Syntrophobacterales bacterium
TCCCAATATTATTGCGAAACGTTTCGGTGTCAAACCAGTGGAAACAGGGTATGTTTCGAGATTAATGGAAAGTAAACATCTACTGGCATCTGAGAGTGATACCCTGGCTGGAACCATATCTATTCCTTGGGGAACTGAGACAACATGGAAATTTGTTAGACGACTCCATGAAGCAATCAACGGGATCGGCAAAAGCTACGGCCCCTGGCGACTATTCGTGGACCAAGAGAAAAAAGAGATGATCCAGGATCTCTTCCGCGATCTACCCTTTTGTTCGGTCGAGGAGGTCAGTGAGAGGTATATCCCTTCTCTGGTAAAATCGAAGATGGCCATAGTGTATGCAGGATACAACAGCATGAGCGATATCCTCGCCTCACGGATCCCAGCCGTTGTTCTCCTGCGTGACCTTAATGACAGCGAGCAACAGACTCACGTGGACATGCTTCGCCCACTCATCAAAGACTACGTCACTGTCTTGACGGAAGCGAACACGGACACTGAATCGCTCCAGCAGGCTTTGGAAAGCCAGCTGCACGCCCCCACGTGGCACAATGAGGTCCTGAACATGAACGGTGCTGAACGCTCTGCTTTGACCTTAGCGGAAGGAATCGAGTGTGAGGAGTAGGGGGGTAATTAGAGAAAGTTTAGGTATTGCTGGAGTTTAGACTTGGATATTTCATCCAGTCTTGGGCAATCATCATACGCTATGGTACCCTCGCTCACCTGGGTGGCAAATACCAGGCACGTGGGTTGGCCGCATTCTTGACAATTATCCTTGGGCAACAGTTTTAGGATATCGAGGATTCCCGGTCTTGGTGATACCTCGAAACTCGGCTTGATTTCACCCCGGTTCTTCCAGGTATCATTGATTTCCTTTTTGAGCCACTCGAGAATCTTTTCCGCCTCAGCCTCATCTTTCACCATATTAATGGCGATCATTTCTGGATAAAGAGTAATGAGCTTTGCTTGGAATTTTAACGTCAGCATTGGGGGCTCTTCGTAATATTGATAACCTCCCAAGACAGTATTCAGATGAGGGAGTAACTCGCCAATATTCCCATCGAGATGAGCATAACACCGAAGATGTCGAGCCTTTGGGTTGGGCGGTAGAACAAATTCTTTACGGTAACTTCTGACCAACATCAGCCTATTCCTCTCTTGCATCTGGCCATGAAGTGCTCGAAATGAGGATATCTTAGTGGTTGGCTTATTACGACAGCTTACCACCGGCCTTAGCAGCCATCTTGGCGTTGAACTTTTCCGCGTTGATTACAAACCTGTCGTGAGTGCCCTCAGAAATCGTATCCACTCCATCTTCGGCAACCAGAGAAAAGCTCAGTTTTTTGCCCTCCACCTTTTCCAGTCTCCCTTTTACCGTCACGGTTAATCCCGGCGGTGTGGCTGCCACATGGTTTAGATTCACGTCGATACCCACTGTCTGCTCATCGGGCCAATCAATGTGAGGATTGATGGCCTGGATACAAGCCCATTCAAACAATCCCACCATGAAGCCTGTCGCCAGCACTTTTGGCATCACTTGAAATTCGGGAGACTCTGGATAGAGGTGAGGCACTGTTTTGTTCTCAGGAACCTTGAATTTGAACTCAAACGTCAGGCCTGGTCTTAGCGAGTCTTTCATGACAAACCTCCCTGTTCGTTTGCATTCTTTTGCTTGCCTAATCACAGCATCTTTGATAATTTAACATAAATCAAATTAATACTTTTTATAATATTGATTAGCAGAGCTTATTTATTATGGAGTGGCAGCAGATTATAGGTTTCTATCAGGTTGCCAAGCTCGGGAGCTTTACCAAGGCTGGTGATGCCACATTCCGCACTCAGTCGGCACTCAGCCAGCAAGTAAAAGCTCTCGAAAAAGAACTTGATTGCCAGCTATTTGAGAGGATCGGCAAGCGTAAGTTGAAGCTGACCTCTGCTGGAGAAAGGTTCTTTGAATTCGCGGAGGCAATCTTGGAAAGCTATGATTGTCTCAAAGAGGATTTAAGCGAGCTCCAAGGGCTGCAAAAAGGACGCTTGCGCCTAGCCGCCCCTTTTACAACCCTCTATCATCTGGTACCGGAAACACTCAGAGAATATATTATTCAGTTTCCCTACGTTGAACTGACGATTCTCGACCGCTCGCAGCAGATGGTTATCGAGCTGGTAAGAAATGGGGATATTGACTTTGGTTTCACCCTGGAATCAGAGGTTCCCAAAGATCTCGCTTTGCTTCGTTGGAAAAAGGTGGAAACCGTATTGATGGTGCCAGGGGGCCACCCTTTGGTCGAGGCAGCCCGTGTTACTTTGAGGCAGATAGCCAAATATCCACTTATATTGCCCCCAAAGGACCTCAGATTCACCTGTCGTAGAATACTGGAAGATCGGTTTCAGAAACTCGGACTCGACTATCAGATCGTAATGGAATCTTCGAATGTTGAGTTGACCTCTCTCTACGTGGAGATGGGTCTCGGCATTTCTTTCGCCACCGTGGTGAGGGATCTACCAGCACTGGAAAACAGAAAACTGGCCTTCATTCCAATGAATACCTTACTCAAACCCGACTTTATCGCTGTGGTCATGAGGAGGGACAAGGTTCTTACTTCGTACAAAAGTACTTTCATCAACATACTGTTCGGCGAAGAGGTGGGCTAACCTAGACTGCGGTCAAGGCTACGGTATTGAATGGCCTCGGCTATGTGTGCAGAGCTGATCTCCTCCAGTCCCTCAATATCTGCTATGGTGCGGGCTATTTTGAGAATACGGTTGTGAGCCCTGGCGCTCAATCCAAGCCGATCGATGGCGGTCTCCAAGAGCCCATGGGAATCCTCATCCAACCCACAGAACCGTTTGAGAAGCCGGGGTGGCATCTGGGCATTGCAATAGATCTTGTGGTGCTTGAACCGCTCCTGCTGAACCATTCTGGCTGCATTTATCCTCTGCCGTATGGTTTGGGAGGATTCCCCACTACTTTCCTGAGCCAGATCCTGATACTGCACCGCCGGCACTTCCACATGAATGTCCAACCGATCCAGTAGCGGTCCTGAAATTTTGGTCCGATACCGCTGGATCTGCAAGTGCGTACACTGGCACTGCCGCTTGTAATCGCCGTAGAAGCCGCACGGACAGGGATTCATGGCAGCAACAGCCATGAAAGATGCTGGATAGGTAATAGAGGTGGCGGCTCGGGCAATGGTCACCTTGCCGTCCTCCATGGGTTGCCTCAAAACCTCCAGAACATTCTTGCGGAACTCCGGCATTTCATCCAGGAATAAGACACCATTGTGGGCTAGGCTCACTTCACCAGGCTTAGGAATCTGGCCGCCACCGATTAATCCAGCGTCGGATATAGTGTGGTGAGGTGATCGAAAAGGCCGAGTGGCAATGACGGCACGCTCAGCCATTAATCCCATGATACTGTAAACCTTCGTTGTTTCCAGAGCTTCCTCAAAGGTCAGGTCAGGCAATATGGTTGCCAGTCTTTGGGCCAACATTGTTTTACCGGAGCCCGGCGGACCCACCATCAGCACATTGTGCCCCCCGGCAGCCGCAATTTCCAAAGCTCGTTTTACATGTTCTTGCCCCTTCACCTCGTTGAAATCCACATCATAGAGTGCATCTTTGGCAAAGAGTTCCTGGACATCAACGGTTGTAGGGGATAATTCGTCGACGCCGTTTAAAAACTCTACTACCTGAGAAAGGTGATTCGCCGCAAAGACATCCACTCCTTGTACAACCGCAGATTCTCTGCTGTTCTCTTTAGGTACGATAATGCCGGCAAAACCATTATTCCTTGCCGCCAGCGCCATGGGCAATGCACCCTTAGTCTTCTTGACTTTGCCATCCAGTGAAAGTTCACCAATGAGCAGATACTGCTCCAGCTTGTCCCGGTTTACCAAACCGGTGGCAGACAGGATACCAACTGCCATTGGAAGATCAAATCCCGCCCCTTCCTTTTTTCTGTCTGCCGGAGCTAGGTTTACGGTAATGCGATGAGGCGGAAAACGGTATCCTGAATTTTTTATTGCAGATTTCACTCGATCCTTGCTTTCACGCACTGCACCGTCTGGAAGACCCACAGTGGCAAAGGCGGGTAGACCCATGGTGATATCTACCTCCACCTCAACCACATAGGCATCGATACCCAACACTGAACTGGAAAGGACTTTTGCGAGCATAAAAATGTCCGTTGTCCGTAGTCAGTTGTCCGTGGCATGAGTTGTTTACTATATCAGCCAACGCTCGACGAGTATCAGGTATATAATCTTTCGCCAGCCTGAAACTGAACCAGTCTCGTTATGCCTTGTTCGTATCCGTATCTCTTTTGCAACGGACGACGGACCACGGACGACTGACTATGACCTTGAGCAAAAGGAATAACGGGGGCACCTTGTGCCGGAAAGGAAAATCTTGGATTGATGGTTTAGTTGTTGTGCGCCAGTGCCCCTTAGTAAAAAAACATCTCATCCGCCTTAGGCGGAACAACGATACATATATCAGGTTGGATTTCTCTGCGCAAGACCAAAGGAAGGCTGAGTAACATTCACCACAGAGGCACAGAGATCACGGAGAAAAACATTTAGCCGCAGACGTGCGCAGACAGAAGATGAGACTTTCATGCACCTGACAGGAGTTACAGGATGTACAAGATGAGAGGAACAAGTATAGATGGGTGGATCCAAGGATCGCTTAAGGCTACAATGGGAAGCACATGTTGGCGAAAATAAGCCGGCTTATATTCGCCAACACGGGCTCCCATTTTGTCCCGATAGGAACCTATCGGGACACCCGCCAGGTGGCGGGCTGCCTAAGCGATCTTTGTCTTCGTGCTCTTCGTATTCTTCGTGGTTCCAATTTAGCTTTTCTCTGTGCCCTTCGTGTCTCTGTGGTTAGTAAACAAAAGTGAATATTGCAATCTAGGCCGGATTGACTTTTCTTGGGAGTTTGGTATCTTACCTGGCATTCAACCTTCCTGGCTCTGGAACCAAGAATGTTTAGCCTTTTTTCTCCCGTCAAAGGAATCGGTGGCAATGGGGCCAAAACCTACCAGTGTGCTGGTTGTAGAGGCCTGGTAACTCATTCTGACCGACTTCTGCGCATAAATGCTTCTGATCGACATTTCTTCGTCAACCCAGCTGGCGTTGAATGCGACTTTCACACCTTTTCTGACTGCCCGGGTGCGGTTGCTCATGGAGGAGCAACCGAGGCCCACACCTGGTTTCCGGGCTACCGCTGGCGAATGGCTTTTTGTCGTCAATGTGGCCAACATCTTGGCTGGCACTATGAAGCAGTGTCTACTTTCGAGCGGCCGAGAGAATTTTGGGGTATCCTTGTTAGCCACCTTGTGACTCGTTAAGCGCAAAGAGCATAGCGTTAGGGGACACAAGCCTTGCGGAGCGAGGCACCAGTAGATCATTACGCTCTGCGCTTTGCGCTATGCGCCATGCGGCCAAAGCTGCTTGCCATCCGCTGCGTTGTTGTTTATGATTTCCTGGATTGTTGGAGGTGCTTCTATCCTGGATTCGAGCCTTATGACCCGCCTTAAACTCAACCTCATAGTCTGCCTGGTTTTCCTCTTTCCAGGGCTGGTTGCTCCTGCTCTGGCGACGAATCAAATTCAGCTCGATTCTAAGCCTCCGGTTAGGATCGAGGTCAAGACATATCCTTCCAAGGTTGCCGCCGGCCAGGAGATCTGGGTTGTCGCGAGTATTGTCTTGGATCCCGGCTGGCATATTTATGGTAATCCAAAAGGGCCAGGTCCCGGGTTGCCTACAATTCTTGAGGTGACCTCGCTTCCTGAGGGGGTCACGGCTGACCCTGCCCGCTTTCTGCCGGCGGAGAAATATCTTGAACCAGACCTTGGTCCAGATGAATGGGTATGGGCCTATGAAAAGAAGACATCTATCTATGTGAGATTATCTCTACCCGACAATTTGTCATCTGGAGATCACCAGGTTCAACTACATCTGCGCGCTCTTCTCTGCCGTGAAGGGCTCTGCATGCCCTACAAGACCGACCTCGCCACTTCTCTCACCATTGTTAGCAGTCCCGAGGCCGCTAAAACTATTCCACTACAGGTGCGCAAGAATATCGGACTCACGCATGTTGCCGAGAGTAAAACTACTGCAACACCATCTTTTTCGGCCTCTACTCCTTTCAAGTCAATCAAGGAGTTGTCTGTGCAGCCCGAGGAGATCCCCGAATTGCATCCTCGGCCTGTTCTGCCAAGCCTCGAGGTAGGTAGTATGGTCAAGGCTGCCCTGTTTGCCCTTCTGGCTGGCTTTATTCTTAATTTTATGCCTTGTGTCCTACCCGTTGTCAGCCTCAAAGTGCTGGGCTTTGTCCAGCAGTCTCAGGAGAGTGGACGTCGTGTGGCTTTCATGGGTTTGAGCTTTGCTGCCGGAATATTAGTGGTTTTTCTCGTGCTTGCGGCTCTGGCCAGCTTTGCGGGATACGGCTGGGGTGATTTATTCCAAAAGCAATCATTTCTCATAACAATGATTGGGCTGGTTTTTGCCATGTCTCTCTGTCTTTTCGGGGTTTTTCAGCTTCCCATACCCCACTTTGCCACCAACACAATAGAGACCAGCGCCCAGCGGCATGGCTACTTGGAATCATTCTATAAGGGTACCTTGGCAACCTTCTTGGCCACCCCATGCAGCGGCCCCCTCCTCGGAGGAGCCATGGCCTGGACACTTCCCCAACCTCCTCCTCAGATTTTTACGGTATTTTTATGCCTAGGTCTCGGTATGGCTGCCCCTTACGTGGTTATGTCCTTTTTTCCCAACACACTGCGCTGGCTTCCCCGCCCTGGAAACTGGCTCATCCATTTTGAACGACTCATGGGCTTTGCTCTTCTGGCCACGGTGATCTATTTACTCACTGTCCTTCCGGAACAGATGATGGTCGGAGTGCTTTTTTTCTGTTTCTTCCTGGCCGTAGGCTTCTACATCTGGGGGAAGATGACTACCCTCAGCGACTCTAACCGCCGGCGCCTAATGGTTCGGTTGACGGCAGTTGTCATCATGGTTGTTGGTGGATGGGTCAGTTTGGACCTCGTGCCCTCTGTGGCGCGAAATGTGGAGCTCATGTCGGACAAATCAGAGCAGTGGCAGCCCTTTACTGAAGCGAAACTGCTGAAAGCTGCCAGGGAAAACCGTTGGGTAGTAGTGGATTTTACCGCAGAATGGTGCCCCAACTGCCTCTTAGTGGAAAAAACCGTTCTCCATAATCGCACCGTAGTAGAGACTTTCCGAAAACATGATGCTTTGCTCTTGAAGGCTGATCTCACCATGGAAAACCCTCCCGCCAAGAGGTTACTCCAGAAGATGGGAAGCCGCAGTATCCCTTTCTTGGCTTTCTTCCCGCCGGGAGAAAATTTTTGGAAACCCTATTTCTTGCGCGATCTTTACCGGGTCCAGGACGTATTAAAGGTTTTCCAGGGTACTGTTTCCAACTCAAAGTAAACCCGCGTTTTTTAGAAAAGTCATAGCACCAGCACCCAGTGTAGTAACACGGCTCAGGGTCTGACTCAATTCTTGCCGTGCTGCTTCCATTTGCCCTAGCCGAGCATAACCCTCCATAAGATCGAGTTGACCACTGAGGCCGTCCCAGTCCGGCCCTCCCATGACATGAGCGGCGAGTTTCATTTCATTGCCCACTCCTCCGACAAAAGAGCCCAATACTTTCAAACCACCCGGACGCTCACCCTCGCTTAGATCTGGCAAAACGTCCAGCAGTTGCCCGGCAATGATCAGGGATGACTTTAACCGCTCAGCATACATGAAGCCCAGAATATTTCTCTTCACTCCTTCACTGTTCATGGCAACTCTATCCTTTTCCCTGTATTATAAAGTATTAAATTCCAGTGTCTTAGGTGTCGGGTGTCAGGTGTCAGGTTTCAGGTGTCAGAAAAAATATAAAAATCGAAACCTCTCCAGGATTTCGTCTAAAGTTAAGCGGCAGCGTAGAACACTGCTAGCCGCGCCGAAGCCCTTGAGGCGAAGGCGGGAACACTGAAACCTGAAACCTCTTTTGCAGGCGAAGCCATTGAACGCTCATCTGTTCAGCAGTATTGGATTCTGCCATTGTATTCAATTATAGAAAACAGTATCATTAATCTTCTTTGTATCAAAAAGAATCTTCTTTCGACTACAAGTGAACACGTTGTTTTCACGGACGGTGCTGCCATGACAAGCAGTCGAGACTACTATGGAATTCTTGATTTGGAAGAGGGGGCCTCTTACGAGGACATCAAGAAACGATTTCGACAGCTTGCTCTCCAGTATCACCCCGACCGCAAGCCGGGCGATCCAATTTCAGAAGAAATGTTCAAACTGGTGGCCGAGGCTTACCATGTTTTGAGTGATCAGGAGCGGCGGCGCCTTTATGACCACAAAGGTCATGAGGGACTCAAGAAACGCGGGTATCGAGGCTTTAAGAGAACCGAGGACGTCCTGCGAACCTTTTCCTCTGAATTCTTTGACTTCCTTGGTATTGGTGGAAGCGGATCACAGCGACACCCATCACGTGGAGCTGACCTCTGCTATCAACTTGAGCTTTCCCCTGAAGAGGCAGCCAATGGTGCCAGGAAAAACATCCAGATCAACATCATGCAAAACTGTCCCCAGTGTCGAGGAAATGGTGTCAAACCATCCTCTACATTGCACTCCTGTTCTTGGTGTGAAGGCAGTGGCACGTACACTGCATCTTCAGGAATATTTACCGCAACAGGTGAATGCCCACAGTGCAGTGGCAAAGGGAGTCTTCGCTCGCTTTCGTGCGACTCCTGCAATGGTCAGGGGCGTTGTGAAGTCAAAAGAAATTTTCAGGTAGATATTCCGGCTGGGATACAAAACAACACTCGCCTGAAAATTTCTCGCCAGGGAGACGGTGGCGAGTTCAATGATGAATCCGGTGATCTTTATGTGAATATTCAAATCAGATCGAACCTGGACAAGAAAGCATAGGGCATAGGGCATAGAGCATAGGGTACAAACATTTGTGCTCTGAGACAGATAAGGGGATTACCATGTCAGAGCTAACTCATTTTGATGAATCTGGCCAGGCACGAATGGTGGACGTGGGACCAAAGCAAGTTACTGACCGCCGAGCGGTTGCCAGGGGAAAAATTCGCATGCAACAGGAGACTCTGCAACTTGTCATCGGAGGCGATGTAAAGAAGGGTGACGTATTGGGTGTGGCTCGACTGAGCGGTATCATGGCTGCCAAACGAACAAGTGAACTGATACCTCTCTGTCATCCCTTGAACTTGACCAGCATCACTATAGACTTCACCCCCGACAAAGACGCCTCAGAAATCAACATTCAGGCGAAGGTGAATGCCACCGATCGAACTGGCGTTGAGATGGAGGCCTTAGTAGCGGTTTCAGCAGCAGCATTAACCATATATGACATGTGCAAGTCGCATGACCGGGGTATGATCATTCATGATATACGGTTGCTAGAAAAGAGCGGTGGTAGGAGCGGGCATTATCGAGATCAAAGCTTTTGAACGATGGACGTGTTTTATCCTTTACATAAGTGGAATCCTGTGCTACAAGATCTCTCTTCACTAGTGGCATAGGGGAGTTCGAGGATGAAAAAGGAGAAACTTAATCATTTCCGAGAAGTCTTAACTGAAAGGTTTCAGGAGATACTAGCTGAAGCGGAAAAAACTGTCTCCGGTATGACCACCACCAATGAAAGCTTTCCTGACCCCACCGACCGGGCCTCTCTGGAGTCTGACCGCAATTTCATGCTGCGGATCCGTGATCGTGAGCGTAAACTCCTTAACAAAATAAGAAGCGCCTTAGAGCGAATCGATTCCGGAGAATTCGGCATCTGTGAGGAGTGTGGTGACGAAATTGGCTATGAACGACTGGAGGCTCGACCGGTTACCACGTATTGTATCACTTGTAAGAAAAAACAAGAAGACATGGAAAAAGCCGGTGGTATGTAGGTTACCCTATTCAAATCAGCCCTTTTCCTTCTTTGAGAACCTTTCTGTTTGACCCTTTGGGGCTACCGTGGGCAATCACTTGCCCAAGCCGCTCACCTATCTTCATCATCAGTCACAATCCTCAGATGCTCGATATCTCCCGCGTGAACCGTTATGAAAGAGTTCTGTTCTACTCGGACCAGCAAAGCTCCCTCTTCTGTAACATCTACAGCAATACCCTCTCTTACCTCCCCCTGCTGTAAGATGCGGACGTGCCGGCCCAATGTGGCCGAAAAATGGCGCCATTCCTCCAGGATTATCGCCACATTCCCTTGCTGCAGCCCTTCATAAAGGTATTCAACTTCCGCCAAGATCTTGACTATCAATTCTCTCCGGTCCACCGGTTCGCCCAGTTCAATGAAGAGAGAACTTGCAGTTGACCACAGCTCTTGGGGAAGATCAGCCGGGGTGTGATTAACGTTAATACCAAAACCAATTATCGCATGCTCCACCCCAGTTCCACTCAGCTTACTTTCTAAAAGAATTCCCACCACCTTCTTGTCATGAATGAGAATGTCATTGGGCCATTTGATGCGAGGTGAAAGATTTGTTTCTCGCGCCACAGCCTTTACTATTGCCGCCGCCGTCATCAGGGTTAGAAGCATTGTCTTGGCTGGCGACAATTCCGGTCGCAACACAATAGAACAGTAAATGCCCACTCCAGCAGGTGAATGCCACGAGCGATCCCCTCGACCGCGACCATGTAACTGTTGTTCTGCTAAGACAACAGTGCCCTCCGGCGCATCCTGTTGCGCTAGATCCATTGCAGTTAGATTGGTTGAATCCACTTCAGGAAAGAAATGAACGGTCCTGCCCAGCCATTTAGTGGTTAGACTTTTGCTGATCTGTTTTAATGAAAGAAAGCTGCTGGTTTTCATGGATGTTCCACGTGAAACAACACCTTAGTCCGGCGTGTGGTGTGGGTTAGAACGGAATTTTACTCTCGAAGGGAGGCCTCAACCATGGGGCGCAGTCTACTTTCCACCAGGTGATCCACAAGGTGAGGCAGCGGCTCAGCAGAAACCCCTATCACTTCCACGTTTTCCTGGGTGAGCGGCAGTAGCATTTTGGGCGCGGGGCTGCTCGACACGGCTGCTGCCATACCAGGGGTCAGTTCGCCCATCATCGCATTGGCGAGAACTATTGATATGGAACCGATGATCACATCCACTTTGGGAACAGTCACAGTAATCGCATTCTCACCACTGGCACCTCTGTTTGCTCCGGCTTTCATCATTTGCGCCGTGGCAATGGCATTTGTTCCCAAGGCGATAATTTGCACCTGTTCTTGAAAGGCCGCTTTGATCTTCTTGATGAGGGCGTTGCCAATGCCACCGCCCATGCCATCAATTACGCAAATTCTCATATCGCCAACTCATGTTTCAATGGAGCTGAACTCACTAGCCCCCAGCTTCGAACCGCAACTATTGTCGCGTGCAACTATTCCTTGATTCTCAGTAGGCACGATATACCACTATGCCCAACCAGAGCAAGAAAAAACAGGAAACGACTACATACACTGCCCCGTTGGTAGCGGACTAAGGAAGCCAGAGTGAAGATTAACCGCAGAGGCACATATCCAGTAAAATCCGAAATCCGAATATCGAAATTGGTCCTACGGACTCCCCACCCTACGGGCGGGTCCCCAGTTTCGAAACAAATTCGAATTACCGAAATTCAAATTACTAAAACAGCAGACAACTGTTTTCGACTTTTCAAGTTTTGTACATTTGAGAATTCGGGCTTTGTATTTGTTTCGTGCTTCGGATTTCGCATTTCGAATTTGAGTGCGAAGCACTTCTTCGTGTCTCTGTGGTTAGTAAATAAGAGTGCATATGGAAACCTAGTATCCACAGTATGCGGAGCTAAAGGCATAACCGTAAACAGTAATGCCCTATGTTTCTGCCTCTGCTGTACGTTTGTTTCGAATAAAGGGATCTCAAAAAAATTACTTGCCTTGTGGAGGAGGCTGCCGGTAAGTTGTCATGGACCTCGAGGGAAGAGCGCATGCAGTGGTTAAGCATTATTTTCTTTGTATTGGCTGCGTATCTGTTAGGATCACTGCCCAGCGGCTATTTGATTGGTCGCTGGGTGGCTGACATTGATGTGCGAACCGTTGGAAGCCAAAACATCGGTGCCACCAATGTTGCCCGCAGTCTTGGTTTGAAATGGGGCCTCTTGGTTCTCATCATCGACATGGCCAAAGGAGCGCTGCCGGTTGCAGTAGCGATCATTCTGTGGTCTGGTGAAGGGCAGAGAGGCTTTCTCATAGTCGCCCTCGTGGCCCTGGCCGCTTTTTTCGGCCACCTTGCTTCGCTTTTTCTTCGCTTCCGCGGTGGCAAGGGCGTGGCCACAGCATTTGGCATTGCGCTCGTCCTCATGCCCAAAGCGGCCTTGGCTGCCCTTGTTATTTTTCTGGTTGTCACCTTGCTTTGGCGCTACGTCTCCCTTGGTTCTCTCACAGCCCTTCTCACTTTACCAGTTTGGGCGGCGGGCACTGGATATAATTCTCTCTACGTTGGCCTTAGTTCAGTCTTTGCCCTTTGCGTTATAATTCGACATCGGAGCAATATACGTGATCTGCTCCAGGGAAAAGAAAGGAAGGTGTGAAGCGGATTCTCTTCCTCTGGTGTCCCTGCCGTGCAATCTATCAACTTATTATACAAGTATTGAATCCAGCGAAATCGACATTGAAGGCTGGAGATATGAAGAAACTACTCATAACAGGCGCTAATGGCTTCTTAGGATGGAACATCTGTCGTCTGGCGAAAGGGAGCTGGCATTTATTTGGCACAGTTTATTCTCATCAGGTAGAAATACCGAAGGTAACTACGGTCAAGATCGACTTAACCGACCACTTTGAGTTAAAACGATTGTTCCAAGAGGTACGTCCTGATGCTGTGATTCACACAGCGGCAGCATCTGACCCTAACTTTTGCCAGGTCAATCCAGAGGTGTCATACGGAATCAATGTAGAGGCATCCGTCAGTATCGCTCTCCTTTGTTCGGACTATCTGATCCCATACCTATATACCTCTACCGACTTGGTCTTTGATGGCTTGAATGCTCCTTATGGAGAAAGCGATCCGGTAAACCCTGTAAATGTCTATGGCGAGCACAAGGCACAAGCTGAAGAACGAATATTGAAAGCCTATCCTCAATCCACGGTCTGTCGAATGTCTCTGATGTTTGGGCTTTCTGGACCTGTAGCCAAGAGCTTCATACAACCTATGCTTTTAGCGATGAAGGAGGATCGAGAACTGAGTTTATTTGTCGATGAATTCAGAACCCCCCTCAGTGCCGAATCCGCCGTTGCCGGCTTATTTTTAGCGCTCAACAAAGTGAGTGGAATCATTCATTTTGGTGGCAAAGAACGCATTTCGAGGCACGATTTTGGTAAATTGATGCAGAGGGTCTTCAAATTTGAAAACGTTAGAATGAGACCATGCAAGCAAGACGAAATTCATATGGCGGCACCCAGACCAGCGGATGTATCTCTTGACAGCAACAAGGCCGTAGCATTGGGATTCAGGCCACTACCTCTCATTGAAGAATTGCAGAATATCTGTGAGAGCCTCTAGAGCACTTCTTACGTCCAGACCCAGCATTTTGTGCCAGGTGTCCAGGGGTGCGAAGTTTAGATTAAGGGATGTAATATAAAATTTCCGAGAGATTGGGTAGGGCTTCATATTACTCGATCTTCTAGACATTTTTATAGCTCTCAACGCTTTTATGCATCTCCTTTCTGTATACCGCCATTCAGGGACGCAGCCTGTCATCTGTTTTCTTTCTTGCACCTCTCGGGACAAATTAGTAATCTGATGGCCATCTCAAACTCCCGATACGCTCGGATGCCATGATGCTCCCGCTATCATCAGGCAATCAGCGCGGAGGGAAACCCTACCTAGTGTCCAATAAGCTATCACCAAGAGGCGATGATGAGAAATGAAGATAAGACTAGAGAGCAACTCATTGAGGAGATGGCAGAGTTACGCCAACAGGTTGCTGAACTGAAAGCATCCGAAGTCAGGCACAAACAAGTTGAAGATGCTCTTCGAGAAAGTGAAGCCATATTCCGCAATCTCCTGGAGTATATTCCTGGTATATCCGTCCAGGGATACAGGGTAGATGGGACCGTGCGCTATTGGAACAAGGCTAGTGAAGAGGTCTATGGCTACACGGCCGAAGAAGCAATAAGCCAAAATCTGGGAGACTTAATAATTCCGCCCGACCTCAAGCCACACTTCAAACAGGCTCTTGAGCTTGGCTCGAAGGCCACCAGGTCCGGCGAATTAATGCCATCCGGTGAACTCATGCTGTTGCACAAGGACGGATACTTGGTTCCCGTGTATTCCATCCATACGGTCGTTTGTCTGGCAAACAAGCCTCCTCTGATGTTCTGTATCGATGTTGACCTGTCTGAGCGAAAGCGAGCAGAAGAAGCCCTGAGGGAACGCACTGAGACGCTGCGGGCGATAATCAATGCTTCACCGTTGGCAATTTTGGCAATCGACCCCCACAGCAAGGTTACAATGTGGAATCCCGCTGCCGAAAGTATTTTCGGCTGGACCGAGCAGGAGGTTCTAGGTCAATATCTCCCCTTAGTTCCGCCGGATAAATCTATTGAACACCGCGATTTGCGCCAGCGTGCTTTTCGGGGAGAGATATTAACCAGCACTGAAGCAGTTCGCCAGAAGAAGGACGGCACATCAATCGACATCAGCCTTTCAACGGCACCTATCAATGACGCCGAAGGCAATGTCAAGAGTATTATGGCTGTGCTCGAAGATATCACCGAACGCAAACGGGCGGAGGAGTCCCTACGGGAGAGTGAACAACGCTACAGTAGCCTTTTCAAAAACAACCACTCAGTGATGCTCCTTATTGATCCTGAGAGTGCAGACATAGTAGATGCCAATCCAGCAGCTTGTTCTTTTTATGGTTGGAGCCAGGAAGAACTTACCAGCAAGAAGATTACGGACATCAATATGCTCACAAACGAGCAAGTGTTCCAAGAAATGGAACAAGCAAGGTCTGCACAACGCGAGCACTTTTACTTCCGTCATCGTTTGGCGAGTGAGGAAGTTCGCGATGTTGAAGTATACAGTGGTCCGATCATCCTGCATGGCAAACAGCTGCTGTATTCGATCATTCACGACATTTCAAAACGCAAGCAGACGGAAGAAGAGCTACGAAAAGCTCACGCCGGACTTGAACAGCGGACCGCCGACCTGGCGAAACTAAACGAGGCGCTGAAACAGGAAATAGAAGAAAGGAAGCAGATAGAGCGAAAGCTGAGGAAGAGAGAAGCTAAATTGAAGATTCAAGCTAGCGAACTCGAAGAATTAAATACCGCTTTGAGAGTTTTGCTGAAACGGCGAGAGGAGGACAAAGTAGAAGTTGAAGAAAAAACCTTGTCCAACGTCAAAGAACTAGTTTTGCCCTACATAGAAAGATTAAAAAGGAGTGGACTGGATGCTAAGCAAACCACCTATGTGAGTATCCTTGAGTCAAATCTGAACGACATCGTCTCCCCGCTTTCACGCAGATTATCTTCTAAGTATTTAGGACTAACTCCAACAGAAATTCAAATAGCAAATCTTGTAAGGGAGGGAAAAACCACCAAAGAAATAGCAGAAATATTGAATTCTTCCGACAGGACGGTTGAGTTTCACAGAAAGAATATTAGAAAGAAGGTTGGTATAGTGAATAGAAAAGTGAACCTCAGATCCCACCTGTTAACCATGTAATACTACTTGTTTCTACCCCCCATTTTACCCCTATTAAACTAGTTTTATTTCTTGAAAAATCTGTGGCACCCTATAGGGTGGCCAATTCCAGAGAATCACCAATTATGAGGGTTTCCGTCTTTTGGGTAGAACGTGAAGTCATGGAGTTAAAAGCGACTGGAACGATATATACGCTGGTTCTCCCCGGCATTGAAAAAAAGGACCAGATCAATGGATAACGATTTACCGTGCTTTTTCTGCGGGTCTTCAGAAATTAAGCTGTCAAAAATCGGCATTGTTCCGATAATGGCTGTAGGTGGAGACGAGTACTCATTCTGTGGCGATTGTCTGCAAGATATGACTGCGGAGAAGTTTTGGGAAGAGTTTTTCGTGCTGAACGGATTCAACTGGCCACCACCGCTTGAATGAAGAACAAGAAATGGTAAGAATCTCAAGGGCAGGAGATGGATACGGAATCAAGCTTAAGCGTCATAAGTCTCAATTTTCCAGGTAGCCCTTGGTTTTCATATAGCATACTTTAATTCACACTCTTGCCCTTTCTGGGAGGAAATGGAAATTAGCGAGCATCGGAAAAATATAAGAGTGAGGCGCAAGTTTCCGGTTAGACTTTTCATAGAGGAGTCGAACTTTTTTATTGAGGGAATTTCTACTAATTTGAGTCAAGGTGGGGCCTTCATCAAATCTAAGAACCAACACTCTTGTCAAGCTGGAGCACTTGCTTTTCTCACCTTCTTTCTTCCTCCTGATTTCACCGGACAGAATGAGACAATAGGGTTACAGGGTGATGCCGTCATCACAAGGATCGATCAAGAAAACAAGGGGATCGCAGTAGAATTTGTGAAGGCTCTGAGAGGATTTGAGCGAATCGACCTACCGGACTTATACTAGAAATCAGATAAGTGGATTGGATTTTAGCTCTTGATTTTTCCAAATATGTTTTTGACTCGTTTTAAGGAGAGGCGCCTTGGCGGACAAGATCTTAGTGGTTGACGATGAAAGGGAGATAAGAGATTTACTCCAGACTTCTCTTTCGGCAGAGGGCTATGAGGTAGTTGTGGCCTCCAATGGAGAGGAGGCTATAGGGTTGGCGAAAACAGAAAATCCCCAGGTAATTTTACTGGACATAGAAATACCCGGGATTGATGGGATAGAAATGTGCAAGAGGCTAGAAGCGGATGAAAAAACTCGGCTTATCCCTATCATCATGATGACCGCACTTGGGGATAGAGATGTAGAAGCGTATCTGGAGGGAGCTGCTGATGTTATCAACAAGCCCTTTGATATCGAGCAACTTGCCTTCCGGG
>JASFGC010000037.1:0-16917 GCA_050123975.1 Syntrophobacterales bacterium
GCCATACGTGAGGGAGGCCGCACAGTGGGCGCCGGTGTCATCAGTGAAGTTGTAGAGTAGCGAATTAGGGAATTCAGGAATTCAGAAATTGAGGAATTGAAAATCCCTGAATCCCTGAATCCCTCAATCCCTTAATTTGAAATTGTTTTAGGTTGAGAACGGAGTAACAATGGCTAACCAAAAGATCCGTATACGACTGAAGGCATACGACCATAAGTTGTTGGATCAATCCACCAACGAGATCGTCGAGACGGCAAAGAGAACTGGTGCCAAGGTGGCGGGACCCATACCTTTGCCCACCAAGATTACCAAATATTGTGTACTCCGTTCTCCACATGTGGACAAGAAATCTCGGGAACAGTTCGAGATCCGAACACACAAACGACTCTTGGATATCGTCGAGCCAACCCAGCAGACAGTAGATGCCCTGATGAAGTTGGATCTGTCGGCGGGGGTGGATGTTGAAATAAAGCTGTGATCGCATAGCGTGAAAGTGATTGAAAATGGTTAACGCACTGATTGGCAAGAAATTGGGAATGTCCCAGTTATTTTCTCCCGACGGTGAGGTCACCCCGGTTACGGTTATTCAGGCGGGGCCGTGCACGGTCACCCAGATCAAGAGTGTTGACAGCGATGGCTACAATGCCGTGCAGTTGGGCTTCGGTGAAAAAAAGCCCCAACGGACCACCAAACCTTCGCTTGGTCACTTCAAGAAAAGCGGGAAAGGCCCTTTCGCCGTTCTCAGAGAGGTGAGAGTGGACGATGTAGGAGAATTTGAGCTGGGACAGGAAGTCAGCGCTGACATCTTTCAGGTGGGTGAGTTGGTCCACGTGGTTGGCAGGAGCAAGGGGAAAGGCTTTGCTGGCACCATCAAGCGCTGGAATTTTTCCCGGGGCCCAATGAGTCACGGTGGTATGAACAAACGTCCTCCGGGATCCATAGGCTGCAGTGCTTCGCCCTCTCGGGTGATCAAGGGAAGAAAAATGCCAGGCCACATGGGCAATCAGATGACGACGGTTAAGGGGCTCATGGTGGTGGACGTCAGACCCGAAGAAAACATCATTCTCATTCGGGGTGCTGTGCCAGGCGGGCGGAACGGAGTTGTGTTTATCAAAAAGAGCGGCAAATTTTAGCAACAACGCAGTTTCTGAAAAAAAGCTGCTCCCAGGTAGCGAGAAGAAAAGAGGCTGGTCATGGCAACAGTGGCCGTTTGTAATAGCAAGAACGAACAGATAGGTGAAATCGACCTGAACGACGAGATTTTCAATGTCCAGGTCAAATCCCACCTGCTCCATGAAGTGGTGACCATGCAGCTGGCCAAGCGGAGATCCGGCTCTGCCAGCACCAAAGGCCGTTCTGAGGTCAGAGGCGGCGGTCGCAAGCCCTGGAGGCAGAAGGGGACTGGACGTGCTCGTGCGGGTACTAGATCTTCTCCGATTTGGCGCGGCGGGGGTGTCACTTTCGGCCCGAAGCCGAGAGATTTTACTCCCAAGGTCAACAAAAAGATCCGCCAGCAGGCCTTGAAGATGGCTTTGAGCAGCAAGTGTAAAGAGAATCAGGTAGTGGTACTTGATGAGTTTGGTTTTGATGAGATAAAAACAAAGGCTTTTGCGGAGGTTTTGCAAGCTTTTGACATGGATAGTGTTTTGGTGGTGATTCCCGAGCGTGACGATATTGTGGAAGTTTCTGCCAGAAATGTGCCCCATATGAAAGTTCTGCGCTCTGAAGGGCTGAATGTTTATGACATCCTCAGGTATCAGCATCTCATGTTAATGAAAGAGGCGGTGCCGAAAATAGAGGCTGCCCTGCTCGGGAGAGAATCGCAGAGCGCATAGCCACAGGTGAATTATGGAAGATGCCTACAAGATTATCAAACGGCCACTGATTACTGAAAAGAGCACGATCATAAAAGAGATGCACAATCAGCTGGCCTTCGAGGTGGATCGTCGGGCCAACAAGATAGAGATCAAGAAGGCTGTGGAGCGAATATTCAAGGTTCAGGTGGACGATGTGCGAACCATGAACTATCGGGGTAAAAAGAAGCGGCTTGGTCGTAATGAAGGCCGCAGGCGCCATTGGAAAAAGGCTGTTGTTACTCTGAAGCCTGGGCAAAAGATCGAGTTTTTTGAGGGTGTTTAAGAGAGGAAATGTATGGCAGTAAAAACCGTAAAACCGACATCACCGGGGAGGCGGTTTCAAACGTACCCGACCTTTGAGGAGATTACTCGCACCAAACCGGAGAAGAGTCTTCTGCGTGCACACAAGAGATCTGGTGGTCGCAACTCTTATGGCCGCATTACCGTGCGCCATCGGGGAGGCGGGCACAAGCGTAGGTATCGAGTTATCGATTTCAAGCGTGAAAAGACCGACATACCAGCCCGGGTGGCCACCATTGAGTACGATCCGAATCGTTCTGCTCGGATTGCGCTTCTCCATTATGCCGACGGTGAGAAGCGTTACATTCTCGCTCCCCTGGGGATGCAGGTGGGCGATACGGTGATAACCAGTGAGTCGGCCGACATCAAGCCGGGCAATACGCTCACTTTAGAAAGAATTCCCTTGGGTACCATTATCCACAATGTGGAAATGAAAGCGGGGAAGGGCGGACAGTTGGCGCGGAGCGCCGGTACTGGGGTGCAGCTCATGGCCAAGGAAGGTCGTTATGCCTTGCTGAAGCTGCCCTCGGGAGAGCTGCGGAGAGTATTGCTGGAGTGCAAGGCCACCATCGGCCAGGTGGGAAATATTGATCACGAAAACATTAGCCTCGGCAAGGCAGGGCGGAGGCGCTGGCTGGGGCGCAGATCCAAAGTGCGCGGGGTAGCCATGAACCCGGTGGATCATCCTCACGGAGGCGGCGAAGGTAAGAGTTCAGGAGGACGGCATCCAGTTACCCCATGGGGTGTGCCTACCAAGGGATACCGTACTCGTAGATCCAAGCCAAGTGACAAGTATATTGTAAAGAGGCGTCCCAGGTAGGACGCTCTGTTTGAGGAGGCAAACGTGCCGCGATCGTTAAAAAAAGGTCCTTTTGTTGATGAGAAATTATTGAAGAAGGTACTCATTGCTCAGGAGCTCAGGGATCACCGGATGATCAAAACCTGGTCTCGTCGCTCCACCATCGTTCCTGAGTTTGTGGGTTTGACTATAGCGGTGCACAACGGCAAGAAGTTCATCCCTGTGTTTGTGACCGAGAACATGGTGGGACATAAACTGGGTGAATTTGCTCCCACGAGGTTATTTTACAGTCATGCGGGCGATCGCAAGAGTCGTCTAAAGGGCAGGAGATAAGAACCAGCGGCGCCAAAGTCGGCCGATCATAGGACGCGAATTATGGAAGTCAGGGCAGTAACTCGATATGTAAGAATCGCGCCACGCAAGGCGCGATTGGTCACCGAACTCATAAAAGGAAAGCCGGTTGAGGAGGCCTTAACGATTCTCAAATTCGTGCCTAAAAAGGCAGCGCGTTTGGTGGATAAAACACTCCGGTCAGCGGTGGCGAACGCCGAGCAGAATCCTAATATCGATGTAGATACACTGTACATCAAGCGGATATTTGTGGATGGCGGGCCCACAATGAAACGTTGGCGGGCTCGGGCTATGGGACGCGCCACCAAGATCATCAAGCGCACCAGCCACATCACGGTCATTCTCGATGAGGCCTAACACGGTTTATGGTAATTGGCCTGTTTGGCGCTGAAGATATTTTCAACAGATAGCATAGGAAGATCTCGAAATTTTAGACATTTTAGTTCATTTTAGCTCACTTTAGGCATTTTGCCTCGGAGGTGGAGTTTGGGACAGAAGGTACATCCGATAGGACTGAGACTGGGCATCATCCGGTCGTGGGATTCCAAGTGGTTTGCCAAGAAGGAATACGCCAATCTCGTTTATGAAGATGCTGAAATCCGCAAGTTCCTCAAAGAAAAGCTTTACCACGCAGGGATTTCTCGGATCGAAATCGCTCGTGCGGCTGACCGGGCGAGGATCCGAATCCATACCGCTCGGCCAGGCATCGTGATTGGCAAAAAGGGTGCCGAAATCGAAGCCCTGAAGCGACAGCTGGAACAGATAGTCAAGCGCGAGGTAATGATCGATATCCAAGAGGTGCGCAAGCCGGAAATGGATGCCACTTTGGTTGCGGAAAACATTGCTCTTCAGCTGACACGGCGGGTTGCTTTTCGTCGGGCAATGAAAAAGGCCGTAAGCTCGGCGCTGAAGTTCGGTGCCAAAGGAGTACGTGTGGCCTGCGCCGGTCGTTTGGGGGGAGCAGAAATGGCCAGGCGTGAGTGGTATCGGGAAGGTCGGGTACCGCTGCACACACTGAGAGCTGATATTGATTACGGTACTGCGGTGGCCAAGACCACCTATGGGGTAATCGGCGTAAAGGTTTGGATTTTCAAGGGTGAGGTTCTTGCCTGAGCAATTCCAGAGGGATAGCTAAATATGTTAGCACCAAAGAAGGTTAAGTTCCGGAAAAAACAAAAAGGGCGAATGAGAGGCAAGGCCTATCGTGGCAGCAAGCTGGTATTTGGTGATTATGGTTTGCAAGCCACTGAGGGCTCGTGGATGACCTCTCGACAGATTGAGGCGGCACGTATCGCCATGACCCGGCATATCAAGAGGGGCGGCAAGATTTGGATCCGAGTCTTTCCAGATAAGCCTATTACCAAGAAACCCACCGAGACCAGGATGGGAAAAGGCAAAGGTTCTCCTGAGGGCTGGGTCGCAGTGGTTCGCCCTGGCAAAATTTTGTACGAGATGGAAGGCGTGCCTGAACCAGTGGCCAGAGAGGCTTTTCGGTTGGCTGGCCACAAACTGGGCTTTGGCACTAAATTCGTCAGCCGGGGAGGAAGTTGATGAAGGCTAGCGAATTCCGTGAACTGAGCGTTGAAGAGTTGGAAATAAAAGAGAAAGAACTGGCGGAGGCGCTTTTCAACCTGAACTTTCAACACGCCACCGGTCAGTTGGACAATACAGCCCAACTGAAGAGAACCCGAAGAGACATTGCCCGGGTGAAAACTGTTTTGGGAGAGAAGCGACGGGCACATGAGGACTAGAGCATGAAAGAGAGAGGTCTACGAAAGACCCTAACGGGTACGGTCATTAGCGATACAATGGACAAGACCGTGGTGGTGCAGGTCGATAGGTTGGTCAAACACCCCACGTATAAGAAATACGTACGGAGGCGCTCTAAACATAAAGTTCACGATGAAAATAATGACTGCAAGAAAGGCGATCGTGTGGTGATTCGTGAAACGAGGCCTTTGAGTAAGACCAAGCGGTGGCGAGTGAGTCAGATCGTTGAAAAGAGTGTCACCTAACCCGAGCTGAGTAGGCAAAGTCGGGAGCTTTATACTACCTGCGGATAGAAGCACGAGCGGAGTAAGCCATGATTCAGACAGAAACCAAGCTGTTGGCCGCTGACAATTCAGGAGCCAAGAAGCTCTATTGCATAAAGGTCCTGGGCGGGTCCCGTAAGCGTTACGCTCGGGTGGGAGATATCATCGTGGTCTCAATCAAGGAGGCCATTCCCAACGCCAAGGTTAGACCCGGAGAAGTGATGAGAGCAGTGGTGGTGCGGACGAAGAAAGAAATCCGGCGGCGGGATGGCTCCTACATCCGGTTTGACGACAATTCTGCTGTATTGGTTAACCAACAGCGTGAACCCATTGGTACCAGAATATTTGGACCGGTGGCGCGTGAACTGAGAGCCAAGGGATTTATGAAAATCATCTCTCTGGCACCAGAAGTGCTCTAGCCTGTTATTCATGAAATATCCAGGCTAGCTAACCGAGAGGGAGATTTGATGGCACAGAAAAAGAGATACCACATCAAAAGAGACGATATAGTTATGGTTGTTGCCGGGAAAGAAAAAGGGAAGACCGGCAAAGTTCTAAAGATTTTACCCAAGAAAGACCGGGCCGTAGTGGAAAAAGTCAACTTTATCAAACGTCACATGCGGCCAGGGGCACACAGTCGCCAGGGAGGTATCGTGGAAAAGGAGAATCCGATCCAAATTTCCAACCTCATGGTGGTGTGTAGCAAATGCACTGATCCCACTCGTGTGGGACGGAGGGTGCTCGAAGACGGCAAGAGTGTTCGTTTCTGTAAGAAATGCGACGAAATAATAGATTAGTAAAAGAGAGGGAAACCACGAAGATCGCGCAAGGTCATAGGTCATTGGTAATGGGTAATAGGTGATAGGCAAGATAATTCCCATTACCCATTACCTATGACCCATAACCCATAAATCGTCGATTTGACGAATTGGAGCTCGGTGCCCTGCGCCATGCTCTTGGTGATGAAAAAAGGATTAACTAGATGCCCAGATTGAAAGAAACATATGAGAACGACTTGATGCCTGCTCTCACCAAAGAGTTTGGTTACACCAGTTTAATGGAAGTACCACGACTGGAGAAGATCGTGCTCAATATGGGATTGGGAGAGGCAATTCAAAACATCAAAGTGCTGGATGCCTCAATGGAAGAGTTGGCCCTCATTGCTGGGCAACGTCCGGTGGTAACCCGAGCGCGTAAATCCATTGCTTCTTTTAAGTTGAGGGAGGGCATGCCCATCGGCTGCATGGTAACCCTCAGAAAAGGAAGGATGTACGACTTCTTTGACAAGCTGGTTAATGTAGCACTGCCACGAGTTCGTGACTTTCGGGGTCTGTCTGACAAAGCTCTCGATGGTCGAGGGAACTTTACCCTGGGTATCAAAGAGCACATTATTTTCCCAGAGATCGATTACGACAAGATTGACAAGATCAAGGGGTTGAACATTACCATAGTCACCACAGCCAAAACCGATGAAGAGGGTAAGGCCCTGTTGAAAATGATGGGAATGCCCTTCAAGAACTAATGAGGACGGAGGAGGGAACCTTGGCTAGAAAGTCACTTATCGCCAAAGCAAAAAGAAAACCGAAATTTAAGGTGCGGTCATACAATCGCTGCCCTCTTTGTGGACGCCCCAGAGCCTTTTTACGCAAATTCGGCATCTGCCGCATCTGTTTCCGGGAAATGGCCCTTCGAGGTGAACTTCCCGGGGTAATAAAGTCAAGCTGGTAGACAAAGGAGCATCCTCACTATGATGACAGATCCTGTAGCAGATTTTCTCACCCAGATTCGCAACGGGTGTATGGCAAAGTTCGAACAGGTGGAAATTCCTTCCTCCAAAATGAAGCTGAGCCTCGCTAAACTACTAAAAGAAGAGGGCTATATCAAGAACTACAAGCTCATTAAAGATAAGAGACAGGGTAGACTGCGACTCTATCTGAAATACGATGCAGATAATGTTCCAGTTATTGGTGGTCTAGAGCGCATAAGTAAGCCAAGCTGTAGGGTTTATGTGCGCCACGATAAGATTCCCCCTGTGCTCAATGGCTATGGCACCGCGATCCTCTCCACCTCAAAAGGCATCCTGACTGACCGGGAGGCCCGCAAGCAGAAGGTTGGAGGGGAGCTTCTTTGTAAAGTGTGGTAGCTCGGCTGTAAAAAAACCAGGATCCACTGAGGAGGATCTTACATGTCTCGTATTGGTAAACAACCTGTTGCAATTCCGGACGGGGTAAAAGTAAATCTCCGGGGTTCGGAGATCGAAGTAAGTGGGACCAAGGGTACACTCAAGCGTGAACTCCCACCGCGGGTAAAGGTGGAGATGACTGATGGCAATATTACCGTGAGTCCGGCAGATGGCAGTAGGGAGGCGAGGGCACTTCATGGGTTGGCCCGAACTTTAATCAACAACATGGTGGTAGGTGTAACCGATGGTTACACCAAGGTATTGGAGATTAGCGGCGTTGGCTACCGTGCCGATGTCAAGGGTGATACCCTCCATCTGAGTTTGGGATATTCGCACCCCATTGAGTTCAAGTTGCCCAAAGGAATACAGGCTTCAGTTGACAAACAGAACCGCATTACCTTGACCGGTATCGATAAAGAAATCCTCGGTATGGCCGCCGCCAAGGTTCGCGACTTCCGCCGCTGCGAACCTTACAAGGGCAAAGGTATCAGATATGCCAATGAAGTGGTGCGGCGAAAGGTCGGTAAAGCGGGAGTGAAGTAGTTCAGCGTTCAGCCGTCAGCTATCAGTTGCCTTGCTGACAGCTGAAAACTGAAAGCTGATCGCTATAAAGGTGGAAATATGGCCTCAAGAATGAATCCTCGGAAGCAGGCACGGCTCAAACGCAAGAAACGTATCCGCAAAAAGATATCAGGAAGTCCGGAGCGACCAAGGCTGAGCGTTTTTCGGTCCAGTAAACACATCTATGCCCAGCTGATCGATGATGACAACGGTGTGACCTTGGCTGCCGTTTCCACCTTGCATCCAGATGTTCGCCAACAAGAAAAGGTTAAGGGTAAGATCGAGGATGCCAAACGGGTGGGCAAGATGATTGCCGATCAGGCCAAGGCGAAAGGGATTACTGAGGTAGTATTTGATCGTAACGGTTTCTTGTATCATGGCCGAGTCCAAGCTCTTGCCTCGGCGGCCAGAGAAGCAGGATTGAAGTTTTGAGTTAGCTATCAGCCGTCAGCTTTCGGCTCTCAGCGGGATAAAAAAGAGCGAACGACGAGGAATAAAGACTCACTCAGACAAATGGAAGCGGTCAGTGGTAATTTTGTGTAATTCTGATAGCTGGTAGCTGACCGCTGATAGCTGCAAAAGGAGATAAGCCCTTGTATGAAATGGACGCAACTGAGCTGCAGTTAATTGATAAGGTGGTACACATTAGCCGGGTAGCCAAGGTGGTGAAAGGTGGACGGCGCTTCAGCTTCAGTGCCATCGTTGTAGTGGGTGACGGGCAGGGCTCAGTAGGCGCTGCTTTGGGAAAGGCGAACGAGGTACCAGAGGCAATCCGCAAGGGAGTGGATATGGCCAAGAAGAACATGTTTGATGTACCTCTTATCAACAACACCATTCCTTACGAGATTCTGGGTAAATTTGGTGCAGCAAGTGTGCTCCTCAAACCTGCCTCTGAGGGAACAGGGGTAATTGCCGGAGGTGCTGTGCGCGCCATCATGGAAGCAGCCGGTGTCCACAATATCCTCACCAAATGTCTGGGTTCAAACAACCCTCACAATGTGGTCAAAGCAACCATAGAGGGATTACGGAGGCTGCGAAAGCCAGAGGAGATTGCCAAAAGACGCGGCAAGAACCTCGAAGAAATCAAGGATTAATCTTGTTAGTGGGAAGGCGGAATTAGGAAGAGGGTAGAGCATGTCAAAGGAGATCAAGGTAAAACTTATTCGCAGTATGGTAGGAAGACCAGAAAAACATCGGAAGATTCTGAGAAGCCTTGGCCTCACTCGGATGCACAAGACGGTTACGCTCTATGATACCCCTCAAATTATGGGGGCAATTCGTAAGGTGAAACACATGGTGGAAGTATCTCAGGCGTAAAGGATCGCTCAAGGCTCCACCTATTGAGCATAGTGGGTTAGCGATGAGACTTGATGAGTTGAAACCTCCTAAGGGAGCAAAGAAAAAAGCAAAGCGATTTGGACGTGGGCCGGGATCGGGACGTGGCAAAACAGCTGGCCGGGGCACCAAGGGCCAGGGGTCACGCTCGGGAGGAGGCACGCCACCAGGATTCGAGGGTGGTCAGATGCCGTTGCAGCGGAGGCTTCCCAAAAGAGGCTTTCATAACCCCTTCAAGAAGGTCTACGCGGAGGTCAATGTCAGGGATCTAGAGCATTTTGATCCCGACAGCGTAGTGGATGAGGAAATCCTCCGCCAAAGGGGGCTGGTCAAAGGGAAATGGCATGGCATTAAATTACTGGGTACTGGCGAGATTAGTAAATCGCTGACGGTGAAAGTAGACCGGTGTAGTGCTGCAGCCCGCCAGAAAATTGAGGCGGCGGGAGGCAAGGTAGAGATTGGTTGAGGCCTCAGATTTTTGGTCGAATAGTAAGTTTGCCCAGAAGCAGAAGCTATACAGCACATATACAATGATGAAACAGTGGAATGTTGGAGTCTATGAAATCCCAAACTCCAAGCACCAAATTACAAACAAATCTCAAATTCCAATACTCAATGACCAAAACAGGTTTGGAATTTTGAAACTGGGGACCCGCCCGCAAGGTGGGGAGTCCAAGCGAAGCGCGGACAATTTTGGTCATTGTTATTTGTTTGATATTTGTGATTTGTGATTTGGAATTTTTACTTCTCCAATATTCCGAGAGTAAACGTAATGGAGCGCTAACTTGATTGGTGGATTCCAGACAATAGGCAAGATTCCTGAGCTCAAACGCCGTATACTGATGACCTTTGCGCTTCTTGCGGTGTATCGCGTAGGTGTGCACGTGCCTACGCCAGGAATCAACAGTGATGCCCTGCAGGCGTTCTTCAGCCAAGCACAGGGAACTCTCTTGGGGCTCTTCGACATGTTTGCCGGCGGTGCTCTCAGCAATCTTTCTGTCTTTGCTCTGGGAATTATGCCTTACATCAGTGCCTCCATTATTCTCCAGTTATTAACCGTGGTCATTCCCTATCTGGATAGGCTCAACAAAGAGGGCGAGGCGGGCCGGAAGAAAATCACTCAATATACGCGCTATGGCACGGTGCTTCTCAGTCTCATTCAAGGCTTTGGCATTGCCGTTGGACTGGAAGGCATGAGCGGACCTGGGGGTGAGTTGGTGGTTTTGAATCCAGGGTGGAGCTTTCGATTGATGACGGTTATCACCCTTACCGCGGGTACAGCTTTCATCATGTGGCTGGGAGAGCAAATCACCGAGCGGGGGATTGGCAACGGCATTTCGCTCATCATTTTTGCCGGCATCGTTGCTCGCATGCCGGCTGCTATTATCAACACTGTTCGAATGTGGAAAGCCGACACACTCTCCACGTTTATGATACTCATCCTCGCGGTGATGATGATTCTGGTGGTGGCGGTAATCATTTATGTGGAAAGGGGCCAACGCAAGATCCCTGTGCAGTATGCTAAGCGTGTTGTTGGCCGCAAGATGTATGGAGGGCAATCCACTCATCTGCCGCTTAAGGTAAACACAGCAGGAGTGATCCCGCCTATTTTTGCTTCCTCCATTATCATGTTTCCCGCCACCATTGCCAACTTTGTCCCAGTTCCCTGGATGAAAACGGTTGCCGATGCAGTGGCGCCCGGAAAGCTGGTTTACAGTCTGCTGTATGTGGGCTTTATTATCTTCTTTTGCTATTTCTACACCGCAGTGGTCTTCAATCCAGTAGACGCTGCAGATAACATGAAAAAGTACGGAGGTTTCATCCCTGGCATTCGCCCGGGTAAGCGTACCGCTGACTACATTGATCGGGTGCTGTCACGCATAACATTTGGTGGTGCTATCTACGTCTCAGCGGTGTGCGTGCTCCCAACGATACTTATTCAGAAGTTTAATGTTCCGTTTTATTTTGGTGGTACTGCCTTGCTGATTGTGGTGGGTGTGGCTATCGATACGGTGGCACAGATAGAATCCCATATGTTGACTCGCCACTACGAGGGTTTCATCAAGAAATCAAGAATGAAGGGGAGACGTTAACCGTCCGGTTACAATCGTTCGCCAGGCGAACGTTGCAGTGGTTGGTTTGTGTTGGTTGGTTTCGTTCCGGTTACAGATCAATTTAATTCAGGGAGACGGAGGGTTTTATGAACATCATTTTGTTAGGGCCACCGGGAGCAGGAAAAGGAACTCAAGCGAAGATGCTCGTTGAAGAGTATCAGATTCCTCAGATTTCTACGGGAGACATTCTGCGCGCTGCTGTCAAAGAAGGAAGTCCCTTGGGCAAAGAGGCCAAAGCGTGCATGGACAAGGGTGAGCTGGTCCCTGATTCGGTGGTAATTGGTATCGTCGAAGAGCGGATTCAACAGCCAGACTGCGCCAAAGGGTACATGCTGGATGGTTTTCCCCGGACTGTTCCACAGGCAGAGGCCCTGGATGGGATGCTGAAGAATCTGAGCTCGCAGATCGACCACGTTGTAAGCATAGAAGTGGCCAATGAGGAACTGGTCGGGCGTCTCACCGGACGGCGCACCTGTCGCGACTGCGGTGCCGGTTTCCATGTAATGTTTGATCCGCCGGAGAAAGAAGGGGTGTGCGACAAGTGCGGCGGCGAACTGTATCAACGGGATGATGATAACGTGGAGACCGTGACTTCACGGTTGGAGGTCTATGAATCACAAACCAAGCCGCTCATCGACTATTATACGGTTCAGGGCAAGATAAGGCCTGTCGATGGCGTGGGGGAGATCAAAGAAATCTTCGGACGGGTTACTCAGGTACTGTCCTGAGATTTGAGCCTTATGACTCGGCTCGAGGCCGAATGACCTATCGAGCCAACTAGCCGCGGTTGCTGAAGGCGGCAATAACCACCGTCAAGAGACGGCCAGATGGAGAAAGCTTCATGAAAGTGCGGGCTTCGGTTAAACGTATGTGTCGAAACTGTAAGATTATCAAGCGTCACGGCGTCGTACGTGTCATTTGTGAAAATCCGAGGCACAAACAGCGTCAGGGATAATAACGGAGGGTAGAACCATTGGCACGGATTGCAGGCATTGATTTGCCGAAAAACAAGCGGATCGAGATAGCTCTTACTTACATTTACGGAATCGGCCGCACAACATCGCAAAAGATTCTGGACAAGGCCAATGTGGACCGCGACACCAAGTCAGATCTTCTTACCGAAGAGGAGATCAATGCCATCCGCCGAGTGATTGACAGTGATCACAAGGTGGAAGGTGATTTGAGGACCGAGGTCTCCATGAACATCAAGCGGCTTATGGATTTAGGTTGCTATCGAGGGCTTCGTCACCGACGGGGGATGCCGGTTCGCGGACAGCGAACCCATACCAATGCCCGCACTCGGAAGGGACCTCGGCGATCCATGATAGGTCGACGCAAAAAGCAATAAGAGGCAGGTGGAGAAATGGCCAAACCAAAGGGCAGAGTTTCCCGGAAAAAGAAAGAACGCAAGAACATACAAAACGGCATTGCTCATATCCAGTCAACGTTTAACAACACGATCATTACCATCACTGACATGAATGGCAACACCATAGCCTGGTCCAGTGCCGGCAGTCAGGGTTTTAAGGGCTCCCGCAAGAGTACGCCCTTTGCAGCGCAGCTTGCTGCGGATGACGCCGCCAAGAAAGCGCAAGAACATGGGGTGCAGAACATTGAGGTGTACGTAAAAGGACCAGGATCCGGCCGAGAAGCTGCCCTGCGTGCCCTCCAGGCAGCCGGCTTTAACGTCACGCTTATCCGAGATGTAACGCCCATTCCCCATAATGGATGCCGTCCCCCCAAGAGGAGACGGGTATAAGTAAGGAGGTTTACTTTGGCTCGATATACCGAATCCGTATGTCGCATCTGTCGTCGCGAAAACCTGAAATTGTTTCTGAAAGGCGACCGCTGTTATTCGGACAAATGTGCCTATGAAAGACGGAGCTATCCTCCGGGCCAGCACGGCCAGGGGCGAAAGAAGTTTTCCGACTACGGCATCCAATTACGGGAAAAACAGAAGGTGAAGCGCATGTATGGTCTGCTGGAACGTCAGTTTCGCTTCTACTTCCACAAGGCTGAACGGCAAAAGGGTGTTACCGGCACAAACCTTCTCATTCTCCTGGAACGACGGTTGGACAACGTGGTCTACCGCCTGGGTTTTGCGAATTCTCGGGCTCAGGCCAGGCAGTTAGTGCGCCACAACCACTTCGTTGTCAACGGCAAGCGGGTTAACATTCCGTCTTATCTCATTAAAGAAAATGACACCGTTGAGGTGAAAGAGAAGAGTAGGAACATTGTCCCCATTGCAGAGGCAATGGAGGCCGTAGCCAGACGCGGAGTGCCGCAGTGGCTGGACATGGAAAAGGATAAATTTAAAGGGACCGTTAAGGGTTACCCGGCTCGCGATGAGTTGACCATGCCTATTCAGGAACAGCTCATTGTGGAGCTTTACTCCAAATAGAAGACCCCCCTGGCCTGATTTTCGGCATCTGCCTCCTGCTTCTCTTCTCACATCTGGCCGGTTGGGGTTCTCATAAGAGGAGTTACAATGCATAAAAATTGGCGTGAATTGATCAGCCCAAAGCGTTTGGAATTGGATGCAAAGACCGCTTCTAGATTTTTTGGAAAATTCTCCTGTGAACCTCTGGAGCGAGGCTTTGGCATTACCATTGGTAACGCCCTGAGGCGCATCTTGCTGTCCTCGTTACAAGGTTCTGCGATCAGCTCGGTGAAAATAGATGGGGTCCTGCATGAATTCTCAACCATTCCCGGAATTCGGGAAGATGTAACCGATGTTATCCTGAACTTGAAAGAGGTCAGACTCAAACTGCATGGAGAAGAGCCCAAGACCATCGAGGTGGACAAAGCAGGTGAAGGCACAATTACGGCAGGCGATTTCGTCTGTCCGCCCGAGGTGGAAATTCTCAATCCAGAGCAGCACATTGCCTCTCTGTCAAAAGACGGCAGGCTGCAGATGGAGATGCAGATCAAGAGCGGCAAGGGCTACATGCCAGCTGAACGCAACGTGGAAGAGGATGCAGCCATTGGAGTCATCCCCATGGATGCTATCTTTTCGCCCATTCGCAAAGTGAATTATGTGGTGAGTCAGGCCCGTGTAGGACAGATTACGGACTACGACAAGCTGACTATGGAGATCTGGACCGATGGCAGTGTGCTTCCAGAAGATGCTCTGGCTTTTGCTGCAAAGATTCTGAAAGAGCAAATGACCATCTTTATTAATTTCGATGAGGAACCAGAGATCGAAATTGCGGAAGAAGAGGTTGAGGAACCGAAACTGAACGACAATCTGTTCCGTTCGGTGGACGAACTCGAATTGTCAGTACGTTCTGCCAATTGTCTCAAGAACGCCAATATCAGGCTGATTGGCGAACTCGTCCAGAAAACTGAAGCGGAGATGTTAAAAACAAAGAATTTTGGCCGGAAGTCGCTCAATGAGATTAAAGAAATTCTGGCAGAAATGAGCTTGTCGCTGGGTATGAAGTTGGAAAACTTCCCCTCGAGGGAAGAGATAGAGGCGAGAAAGGAACAGGAATAGATGCGACACGGCAAGAGTGGGAGAAAGCTGAATCGCTCTTCCAGCCACCGGTTGGCCATGTTTCGCAACATGGTGACTTCGTTGCTGGATCACGAACGGATATATACCACCCATGCCAAGGCCAAGGAGCTTCGGCGCTGGGCTGATTGGATGATCACCTTGGGCAAGAGGGGAGATCTGCACGCCAGACGGCAGGCACTCGAGGTCATACGCGATAAGGCGGTGGTTCACAAGCTATTCACCGATCTGGCCCAGCGTTATCAGGCCCGCAGCGGCGGATACACCCGTACGGTAAAAGTAGGTTTTCGGGTTGGTGACGGTGCCCCACTGAGTCTCATCGAGCTCATGACCGGTGAGACGGTGAAAAAGAAGAAGAAGAGGAAACGCAAACCCAAGAAGGCAGTAGAAGCTGCACCACCAGCGGTTGAGGAGGCAGTAGACGAGGAAGCTGTAGCGGAAGAGGTCGCAGCCGCTGAAGAGGAAGTAGCAGAGAAAGTTGTCGAGAAGAAGAAGCGCAAGCCGGCGAAAAAGGCGAAAGCCGAAGCACCGGCGGCTGAAGAGGCCTCCGAGCCTGAGGCAGAGAAAGCTGCAAAACCTGCCAAGAAGAAAAAAGGTAAGACCAAGAAAGACAAAGAAGGGGACGAGAAGTAGTAGTTCTCTTAAGGCTGGATAAACAGGGCAGTCTGCAAGACAGACTGCCCTGTTTTATTACGTATGGCGCCGACCCAACCCATCAAGTGAGCCACGCATCCGGGCAAAAAGCTATAACCATATATAGTGGTATAATCTTAAACGAAAAAGTGTGAATTAAAGTATGTAATCTATACTTCCAGAGAAAATTGGCTTACCTCGTTCACTCCTGCCTTCCTGAGGCTTTACGAAGATCCTTGAGAAATTCTAGCTCAACCTGATAACCCAAGCTTTCTGCCTTGTGGACATCTTCCCAGGCTTTGTCGTATTTTCCCTTTGAATAATAGGCAAACCCCCGATTATTGTAGGCTCCAGCATCCTTCGGGTTTAACTCTATAGCTTTTGTACAATCAGCAATGGCCAGGTCATACTGGCCTTTGCCTAGAGCATAGGCACCCCCCCGGTTACTATAGGCCTCAGCATATCGCCGATTTAGCTCGATGGCCATGCTGAAATCGGAAATAGCCTTGTCATACTGGCCTTTGGCAAGATAGGCACCCCCCCGAGCGTTGTAGGCCTCAGCATGCCGCTGATTTAGCTCTATGGCCTTGTTGTAATCAGAGATAGCCTTGTCATACTGGCCTTTGATAAGATAGGTACCCCCCCGAGCGTTGTAGGCCTCAGCATGGTAAGGATTTAGCTCTATAACCTTGCTGAAATCGGAAATAGCCAGGTCATACTGGCCTTTGATAAGATAGGTACCCCCCCGGTTACTATAGGCCTTAGCATGCCGCGGATTTAGCTCTATAACCTTGCTGTAATCAGAAACAGCCTTGTCAAACTTGCCTTTGCGACCATAGGCAAGCCCTCGATTGTAATAGGCTCGAGCGTACTTTGAGTTAATCGCTATGGCCTTGGTGTAATCCGAGATTGCCTTGTCATACTGGCCTTTGACAAAATAGGTATTCCCCCGATTGTTATAGGCCTCAGCATACCGCGGATTTAGCTTGATGGCCCTGTTTAAATCGGAAATAGCCTTGTCATACTGGCCTTTGATAAGATAGGTACCCCCCCGATAGTTATAGGCCTCAGCATACCGCGGATTTAGCTTGATGGCCCTGTTTAAATCGGAAATAGCCTTGTCATACTGGCCTTTGACAAGATAGGCACCCGACCGAGCGTTGTAGGCCTCAGCATACCTCGGGTTTATCTTTGTGGCCTTTGTGTACTCTGCAATAGCCTGGTCAAAGTCGCCTTTCT
>JASFGC010000038.1:0-16398 GCA_050123975.1 Syntrophobacterales bacterium
TGGCGCAAGGGGGAAAGAGTATGGAAGCCCCCTCAGGGGGCAGTTCAAAGCCGGGCCTGCCGCGCCGTAGCCATGGCGAAGGCGGGTCCTTTGGGTCCGGATTCTTTACTAATAATAAGTCTCAAGAGCTGTTTGGTAACATGAGATATCAAATGTTCATGAACCGAAAGACTGCAGTTCGTCAGTGATTCGCTCGAGATACTCATGTATCTTGCCCATTACAATTTAAGAGTAAAACCGTTTCAGCTTTCTCCAGATCCCACGTTTCTTTGGCTAGGAGAGCAGTACAAAGAGGCCCTTGCTTCTCTGGAGTACGGAATACGTACCACCAAGGGGCTCATTTTGCTCAGCGGTGATGTCGGCACCGGCAAGACCACACTGCTAAATGCCACAATAAACCGGTGGAACCTCGACAGCGTTATCGCCTCCGTTTCTGATCCTCAGATGAAAATAATGGATTTCTACAATTTCCTGGCGCACTCATTTGGAATGGAGAGGAGGTTCGAAAGTAAAGGTGATTTTTTAGTAAAGTTCAGCCACTTGATATTCAAGATATATAAAGAAAATAAAAAGTTATTACTGATAATTGATGAAGCACAGAGACTAAATCACGAACTGCTCGAGGAAATACGTCATTTGTCAAACATAGAAACACAAGACACCAAACTTCTGACTATTATTTTGGCAGGACAGAATGAATTAAACTCCATCTTGAGACAGAATATCAATCGGGCTGTAAGGCAAAGGATCTCCCTCAATTATTATCTCAAACCTTTGAGCAAAAACGACACCAGAGAATATATCAGACACCGTCTCAACATTGCCGGAACAGAGAAAAAAATCTTTAAAGCAGATACCCTGCCTGCAGTTATGTCCTTTTCGAAAGGCTACCCACGTCTGATAAATAGCATATGCGATCACGCACTGTTGACCGGCTATGTCAAAGGTGTGAGGCAGATCGATGCAAAGATTATAAGAGAGTGCGCAGAAGAGCTCCGTTTGCCAACTGAAAGAGTGCAGGTACCTTCGAAAATATCGAAATGGGTGCCAAGAATACAAAATAATAACATGGCCGCAACGAGACGCAGCGTCATGAGAAGCTTCGCCTATGTTGTTTCGTCTGTGCTGCTCTTGCTGCTCTTCGGGTATTTTTTTTACTCGGGAGGCCACATTACGATTCTCAATAAATGGTCAGAAACAAAAGCAGACCCACCCGTGGTGAAGCTCGGAAAAAGCAAGAGTATTCAGGCTCAGGGTACGGAAAAACCTGCCGCGACTGAGATCTATGAGACCGAGCTCAAAGACAGCTCTATAAAGCAAGGAGGAAAAGCAGAATCTGCTTCGACATATGTAAGACAACCAATTGCAGTGGCCGACAATGTCACCGCCGATTCAAGAGGAGATCGCAGTCGACCAACATCTGTGGTAGATTCCAGACGGTTCTGGTTTCAGCAGAATCGCAAACTCATCATATATTTTGGCTTTAACTCGAATCAGTTATCGAATACTGCTCTGGAAAACCTGGAGCAGCTTGCTGCTGCCCTGATTCAAAGACCCGAGGTCAGGATAATAATCAAGGGTTTCACTGATCAGTACGGGATATATAGTTACAACAAGATGCTCTCCGAGTCTCGAGCAAATGTTGTCAAAGGTTATCTCATCGGCAAGAGCATTGAACCCTCGAGAATAAAGACAGTCGGGATAGGTCCGGCTGAGTCAATCGGACCGAATAAATCAGCAAAATTTGCACGTCGGGTTGAAATTGAATTGGATACCACGAGTCCGGAGAGGTGATTCAAACTTCCTGGTGCTTTTACAACCAGAAATCTTGTGTGAATGAACAGAGATAGGTGGTGACAAATGAAAGAGAACAAGATCGAGAAAACAATTCTGGGTGTGGTATTTACGGCTCTTATTCTGAGCTTGTCTTTGGGCGGTTTTCATATGGTTGTGGTGTGCGCGAGCACGGCGAGTACAGCTAGCAGTCCCACAGGAGAAGGCCCCCAAGCGGAGTTGAAACAAGCGGAACTAGACATTGTTTTTGTCCTCGACAACTCGGGGAGCATGAGGAAGAACGACCCCAATTTCATTACCAAAGAGGTCGTAACCAATTTTTTGAGTGGACTCGGAGCAAAATCAAATCTGGGCATGGTCGTTTTTGATGAATCTGCAAACCTGGTCGTACCGCTTACCTCACTGGATAATCCTGAGGTGCGGGCCCGGTTTCTCGAAAGCCTGGATGTGATTAATTTCAAAGGCAAGTTTACCAATAGCCCCGCTGGGATTGAAAGAGCAATTTACGAACTGAAAACCAACGGCCGACAGGATACCAAAAAGATTATCATTTTCCTGACCGACGGCATTGTGGATACAGGAAATAAGAGTCAGGATCTGGAAAAGGAAAATTGGCTGAAGGAGGACCTTACCCGGGAAAGCAAAAACGCGGGTATTCGTATTTTTGGCATCGCCTTCACTGATGATGCCGATTTTCACCTGATCCAAACACTGGCGCTTAGGACGGATGGTGAGTATTTCAGGGTATTCGAGGTCGCTGACCTTCAAGAGGTTTTTGCAAAGATCAAGCGAATTATCGCCGAATCATCCATTCAGGAAACAATTGTCTCCACCACGGAAACGAATCGTGTAGCGCCCAGAGAACCACAAGAGGTAGCAGTAAAGCAGCGCCAGGTAGTACCGGAGATGGCTAGAAAACAAAAAAGCCCCCTGGTGCTGGTCCTCTCTGGCCTCATAGTTTTGTTGACGTTAATCGTACTGCTGCAGGTAGTGAGAAAAAGAAAGATCCAGGTCTCACAGCCTGCCACGCACCAGAAGACAGGTGGTAGAATTCAGACTGCGGAACCTCGTCTGCCTCAAGCAGTTTTGATTGACGTCGGACAGGCTATTTCAAAGGAATCCTTAACGCTGCCTTTGAACAAAGACACTTTGAAAATCGGCCGCGATGTTGGCAACGATATCGTGATCGCCAGGAAGACCATATCCAGCTTTCATGCAACAATTGAATTCAAAGGCGGCTATTTTTATATAGAAGATCTGAGGAGTACAAACGGCACACGCTTAAACGATGAAAAGCTAAGGCATAACGAACCGGTGCAGCTGAAAAGCGGTGACAAAATCGATTTTTCCATCCATGAATTTAGATTCCTCATTCCAGATCAAACACCCCTCGGTGAAACAGTAACCGTGTTAGAAATGTCGTAGGATCAATTAAAATACCCCCATTGGCTAGGGCCAATAGCCAATGGGGGTAAGAGTTCAAAGTAGGCACTAAACAAGGAGGCTGTTTGCCTTCAATTTCTTGATTTACCCTACTTAGTTAATAGATAATCACGCGACTGCCCATGTCAAGGGAATAAAAGAAAGAATTTAGTAGCTAGTAGCCACTAGTTAGTAGTTAGGGGTAAGCGGTGAGTAGTAAGCAGTAAAAAAAGAATCCAGGAGTCAGCCCTTCGACAAGACCTGTCGACGAGACTTGTCGACGAACTCAAGTCGTGTCGCTCAGGTCGAGTCGCTCAGGGCAAGGAGACAGGAGTTAGAATTGAGGTTTCAGGTGTCCCCCCTACGCTCTGTTGAGCTAGGGCGTGGCAAGCAGGTTTCGGGTGTCAGGAGTAAACGGTAAGCGGTGGGCAGTAAGCGGTAAATCGTTGAAATCGTAAAAACCGTAGAAATCCTAGAAGTCGTATTTTCCAGGTTATAGGTCATAGGTTGTTAGCCATTACCCATTACCCATCACCAATAACCTCAATATCCTTTCTCGCCTTTCCCGCCTTTCTCGCCAGCTCAATTCGTTTCATTCTCATCTATGATTAACGTCTGCAAGCTCTGCAACTTCCACTGCTCTATCTCCACTTTATCCGCTTGCAGGTGTTGGAGCACTTCTTTGGCTATAATCTTCCTGTCTTTACTAGCGATGCTTAGAAATCGAACCCCCATACCACGAGGCGAAATCTTGTCATCAGGTCCATAGACGTTAGAGAAGACAACTTCCGCTGTGGCTTCAATGAACCATTCCGAATTTGGGACGTCAATAGTCATATCGAAAACTTCATTGAGTCGAAGTGGATTTCCACATCGAATGTACGCTCCACTCGGGCTTACATTTATGGTTACTCCATCTCTGGAACTGTCATCAGTGCTGATCAGAACGGGCCATTTAACATCAGCCCTGGCGAAATTGCGGTAGTCCATCTTTTGTCCTCCGAGACTGTACTGTAGGGATAATGCCGCGGATACTCTGAAATAATCGTGCCAATACAACGTTTAACTATTTTATCATTATTTTACAAATAGTTAACTTAAAATTGACGTATAAATTGGACAGGGAAAAATGGAAAATAAATACCAATATTAACCAAAAAAGTAATCATTGGCGAGTAGTAAGCGGTAAGCGGTAAAAAGAAGAATCCAGGAGACAGAATTGAGGTTTCAGGTGTCAGCGGTAAACGGTAGGCGCTAAGCAGTGAGCAGTAAACGGTAAATCGTAGAAATCGTTGAAGCCGTTCAAATCGTTAAAGTCTTAAGAGTTTTTCCAATCGCGGCTGAAAGCCGCTCCCACAAGAAATTCTTATGTCCTCCTTCTAGTGCTTAGTGTCTAGTGCCTAGTTCCTAGTTGCATTCTAACCGCCTTTTTAAATTCGCAATTCGAAATTCGCAACTATCTCCCCATGCTCCATGCCCCATGCCCTATGCTTTCGAACATCCCATATCCCACATCTCACATCTACAATCCGCATTCCGCAATCTACAATCGAAGGTGTTACCTTAAATGTTCTTTAGTAGAGGATAAGATACGGGGGCGAGTTTACTTTATTGGAGAGCGGCGAACCCCTTTAATGGCTCTGCTGTCGTTTGGCTCCAGCCACTTGGGAAGGTAGCTAATCCCAAGCGATTGAGCAAACTGGTATCGGGCGCAATCCAAGTATGCGCCATGACAATATTTTTCGAGCAATTCAAATTCCACAGAAGCCGGATTTATATCACTTCTGTAAAACCAGCATCCGTTACAAATCTCGCAGCGGGGCATCTTGTCATACCTTACTCTTGGCACCAGAGGGTTATAATCTCCATACAGCATTGACAAAGATGCAAGGGACATGCCTATTACTACTGCTCAATGTTGTTTATTATGAGTTTACAGTTACTTCTTCTTTCAACCACGGACCTCACCTCGGTGAAATGCGCCCCACTCTTCTCTAGATCCAGTCGTTGAGCATCACACCGATACCGATACGGTTTACACTGTGGTCGTAGTCAACGAGGCTTTCTCCATAACCATTAAAATACTGCGCGTATAGCCTCAGGTTTGTCAAAATCGGATAGCTCCATCCGAGTTCCACGGCTCCCCTGTTATTTTGCCGCAGATTGTTACGAAACATGAACGAGAAAACATGTCCTTTCAGCCGGTATGCACCAAAGAGTTCACCGTATCCCATATATTTTTCAATATTTGGATTGTCATCTTCATCATCGCTCTCAGGAATACGATACCAGGGTTTGAGGGCGATGAAAAAGTTGCCTCGGTCGGCAGCAAAAACGGCAAATATGCGGTTCCAGCTTCTTGAAAGCTCTCCCCCCCTTCCATTCGATTCGTGGTTAAATCCGATGGTAATAAGTCGGTTCCGGAGTCCAAGCACATTGAAATCCGTATCAAACTTAAAAAAGACCTCGGGTTCGTAATTGGTCTCTCTGAAGGGTGAAGACAAATCTTTATCATAAAGTTGCCAAAAAGAAAGCTGCGTGTATCCAAAGAAAAGGTCACCGTGGCCCCAGAACATTTTTTCCCACAGTTGCACCTTGAAGCTGAACTGGAATTTTACCTCTGTATTGCTTGGCTTACTTTCACCAGCATCATCGTATGTTTCCCTGTTAGAATTGCTGTTATAGGCTAGAGGGAGAAAATAATTTTGTCGATGCGTGCTTAATGAGAAGACCCCGGTGCCTGCCCTTTTCTCTTCCCTTTGGCGTCTCTTAATGGCGGACTCTTCCTCCTTTTCCGAGATGTCTCCAGCTTCTTCCGGTGTTGAGACCCTCTCACTGGGCTCATCAAGTGCGGTTTCTTCTGGCTCGGCTCGGCATGGTGAACTAAAAGAAACAACGGTAAGTACTATGGCACAGAAGGCAGCGAAAAACGACAACAGAGCTTTTCGCCGCAACATGGATTTCTCCTTCATACTGTCTCCTTTACTAAACTGGGTCTGCCGCTAGCGCACCGCGAAGTTTCTGATAAATTCCATCCACTGCCTGAGCTCCACCCAAAGGGAGGGAGACGTGAGTTTTGTCCGGAACCTGGTAATCCCTCGGATTAATACGTATAAGCCGAGCCCTATAGTCTCTTACCAAATGCTCAGCCTGGTTGCGAACCGTGGGAACTGCCTCACCCGCACCGATTTCCACGACTGCCAATGAATGGTTCTTGGAAGAGAGTGTTTTCAGCCACATTGCCAACCTCTTCCTCTGAGACAAGGTTCGTGCTGCAACCCATGACCAATCACCGAACATCAGAACATTCGGGCGAGCCATATTACCGCAATTTTCGCATCGAGGCAGTGGTTCCAGGGCTTCGAAACGATCTTCATCTACGATAACATTGATGTCTCGGGCGTCCCAAATGTCGTCACCGCATGGCCGTACGCATTGAAAGTAGTGAATAGAACCATGGCATTCTTCAATTTGACTCGTACTATATCCTCCTTTTTGAAACTGGCCGTCTACATTTGAGGTAAAAACGAAATATCCGCCTGGCTTTTGTTCGCCGATTTGCAGCAATTGCTTAAAACCCTTGTGAGGAGTAGTTTCTCGATAGAGATTGAGACGGTGCCCATAGAAAGCCCATGCCAACTTCGGGTTCCGCTGAAACCACACCGGATTCGCCATTTCGGCGAATGATATCCCCAATTTCGCTATGAGCGGATATGCTTTCCAAAACCCCTCGGTTCCCCTGAAGTCGGGCAAACCGGAGTCAACACCAATGCCTGCTCCGGCACAGATCAATAGCCCTCCAGCATTATTAATAATATCAGCTGCTCGTTTCAGATCTTCTTCTAAACTCATTTCTTCAGAAACTGTACTGTAATTCCTCAGCGAAGCTTGATGATAAAAATAAGGTACTCAGCAGATGTTTTAGACGAAAATCTTCATTTATTGAAGAAAAAAAACCACTGTCTAGCAGCGCTAGTGGAGGACAAAGGCAAGACTCATGAAATTCGTCAATTTGTCAAATGGTAATGGTAAGCAGCGAGCCCTTCGACCCATTCGACTTGCTCAGAGCAGGCATGCTCGGAGCGCTTCGAGCAGTAAGCAGTGGGCAGTAAAAAATAGAATCCAGTAGTCAGTAGTTAAGGTCAGGGTAGAGAGTACAAGGTGGCTTACTCTATGCTCTTAAGCACCTATCAAGAGATCCGATACTTTGGTTCATCAAGGTGGGTTTTTTTACAACGAGGGCAGCGACCTGGGCGGGTGAAGCGCTTGCGGTCTTTGAAAACGTATCCACATCCCAAACACTGTGCTGGTTGGATAATGAGTTTTTGCCTCTGTACTGCTACGGAACGGGCAATATGAGGCAGATGATCATAAACTTCTTTCTCGCGGATTCCCAGCGACTGTGAAAGTTCCCTGGCACTCATCTCTTTTTCGGTTAGCAAAACGATCATCTGCTGTCGGATGGTTTCCATGTTGTCAAATTGTTTATGGTAAGCGGTAAGCAGTAAGCGGTAAACAAAAAAAATCCAGTAGTCAGTAGCTAGTAGTTAAGGTACAGGGTACAGGGTATAAGGTACAAGGTGCCTTGCTTTATACTCCATGCTCTATGCTCTATGCCCAATGCGCCTTTACTTTTCTTCTTGATATAAGGGAAGCACTGGAGTGCCGTCTGACTTTGATTTTGCAACTGTTCCATCCAGAGCCCCTCCGGATTCTATTGATAGGGTCCCGTATGAGACATCACCGATCACTTTTCCTTTACTGAAAACGGTTAACTTACCGTTGCAGATCATTTCCCCTTCAAAACATCCAGCCACACTCACGTTTTCGGCTTCAACTTTTGCCTCAAGATTGCCTTCCTGCAGAACCTCCAAGGAGCTACACTTAATTTTCCCCGTCACAGAACCGTCTACAATAAGAGTGCCTGTTGTTTCGATGCTTCCCTCGAGTTTACTGCCGGCTGATATGATAGTTGTTTCTACAGTCTTCAGTGGGTTTTTGAAGAGTTTCACCTTTGCTGGCTCAGTGTCATTGTTGCGAGCGTTTTGTTTATTTTTCTGCCACATGGTTTGTCCCTCTTTGTTTGAGAAGCGTTTCGCCTTTTGGCCAGATTTACTCTGCAAAGGTCGTGCCTGCACACCTGCTTCGTGAGATAATCAGCATAGAGGGAGAAAGGTGAAAGCAAAATAGCTTTGCCTGGCGCGCGACTAGTTCCACACATAGAGAATGAAATCAGACTATCAGAACTGTTTTGACAGTTTAAGATTTCCAGCAATAGATGCACAAATCCATACGTCAGCAGGCGCAAAAAAAAGGAAGCTTTAGCGATTATGACCTTGGGATTTTGGCTCGACCAAACTATCCGGGAGAACCTTATGGGCTCCAATTTTCCGGAATTTGAAATCCCATCGGTTTTATACGTTTGTTTATTTCCGAAAAGGATAATGGTCGCTGAGGCGAGTGAAAATGCTGCCACACGGGAAACCAGTCTGCACCGAGAACCATGTTCACAAACATATGGGCCCAATCTACCTTGTTCGGGTTCGGCCAGTGAGCCAGATCTCGCCAAAACTGCTTTTTCTCCCGTGCAGAAAGAGAGTTAAAGAAGAAGGTCTGGCATTTAAAAGTCCCCAAGAAATGAGGTCTGTAGGGTTTGCCGGCGCGCATGACCTGCCAACGAAACGTTGCCAACAGTCGGCGGGCGTGCAGCAGGTCTGTTTCCATGATTTCAAGACCTATAAGAGTGTAGGTGGACAGGAATCGGCGGAAACGAAGTTCCTCGTCGCCGTAGCCCGTAGAATTTCTGGTGTGTTTTGGAATGACTGGTTCTTCGATGTGTTTTAGACCATTTTGTGACACAAAGAGATCAACTATTTTTCTGGTTTGTTCAGGGGCAGTAGTCCAATATGAGAGTCTTACCGCGTCCTGTTTTCCTGCAACATTTACATAGTATCCTGTGACGCTCTGCAACCACTCTTTGCTGCGCAAGAAAGGCCTGATAGCACTCAGTGATTCATAATAACCCTGGAACCTGCCACCGTTCGGTTTTTTTAGATAAAACCGTCCAAATAGGTCAGTTTCTCTCAATTGATTCAAGTCCGGGATCATACCCGGATCATCCTTTATGATGCGCTGTTCACAAATGGGCATTATCTCCAAGCAGGTCAAAGTCAGAAAAGGGATGGACTATCTTTCACCCCATCAGGCCAGCATCCACACTGACATAGAATATTCGCGTCTGTCAAGGCGGGGAGGTGTCAGGTTTCGGGTGTCAGGAAAAACAGACAGATAATCTTAAATCTGACCCCTCGATTCTGAAACCTGAACACTGAAACCTATTCGATCTCACATCTATAATCCGCAATCCACAATCTACAACAATCTCTCTCTACCTCTTACAATAAATGACAGCGCAGCGTAGTGACTTAATGACGCCGAAGGCATATGACGCGCAGCGCAGCTGCCAACTCTCTTTCCCTATGCTCCATGCATTTTTCTGGCTCATTTTATGCATATGAATCAGTGCTACGTGGTGTCTTTCGTCAACATCGAGATGGGGTCTCATTTTTCAGGACTAAAAGAGGTATTGCTATGTGGCAACTGCTGGTGAGTGTGGCTCATTTTTTGTCAGAAGTGGTTTTGGCACTCTCGGTGGCACTAGGGTTTGTCTGCTGGGTGTGGTTTGTAATTGGACTTCTGTATTACAACAACCACAAAGACCTACCAGATATTCACGTGGACGCCAAAGCACACCAGGGGATGACGTGGTATAACGCATGGAGATGGAGTGTCTCAGAAAATTTTCGGCCCCTGAGTGAGTATGTCATAGCCGAGTCCTCAATCTTTGGAGTTGTTTCGGCATTAGCGTTCATCTGGGTTTTTGATTTAATGTTGCGGTAGACATCGTTGAAGTCGTTGAAGCCGTTCAAATCGTTAAACTCGTTGAAATCGTAAGAACGGTTTTTAGTTCTTAGTGCCTAGTGACCTTCTGCCCTTTGACCTCCGACCTCTTATCTCCGTCTCGCCGCGTCTCCGTGTCCCCGCGTCGTCTCACTGTACTTAGTTCCTAGTCCTTAGTGCCTAGTTCTTTTCTGCCTGCTGCCCCCTGCGAGCTGACACCTGTCTTTCCCTCTGCCTCACTCCCCTCCCCTCTTCAAACCAAACTCAATACCTCGCCCGTGCCAAATCTTTGCCAGTTCGTTCTTGCTCAACAATCTCCTGCCCTCCAAAGGATCAAAGATTTCAGCTTTGTTTTTGTTGAACCCCATGTATGCGACTGCGTGAGACTCGGGCCCGGTGAATTGGTTGTCGACAAAAAGCATGGCTGGAGCGGTGAGCTCCTCAGGGTTGGATTCAGAGACTTGCACCTTATTGCAGGAGAAACCAATCTTCCTCATCCCGTAGATAACCTGCGCCCCTGAGGTGCCCCCAACGGTAGTTTTAAAAAGCTCAGCCATCTGCTTTTCGGTTTTCTGCATGCCATAGGTACGGACAATGCTTGCTCCCGAGGCAGCAGCACAGCTTGCGTTGTTGGTCTGCATGACTGTCCCAGAAGTTGCGACGATATCTTTGAGACGTGGTGCAATGGGGCGAGTGTAATTCCATTGAATAACCTGAATCACAAGGATGAGGAGTATGCCGGCAATGACAATCTTCCATCGCTCCCGGTGTTGCGTGCGCATAGCCACCGCAGAACCAAGGCTGAAGATGAAAGTAAAGATGGCTAGAATGCCACCCCACGTCAAAGCAGTGTAGTGATACTGAAGCCATAAAGGTAAATTCCATATCAGACGCGGACGGTTCAAGTTGCCTATAACCAAAAGAATGAGGCTCAGGGGAATGAGAACATAAAGATAGGGCGCTCTCTTGAGGACCGTTTTTATGTTCAGACTTGGGTCTTTACCGATGAGCCTTCTATACTCCACAATAGCCAAAGCAACGAAAAAAAGGATAAGTAAGATATTAAGCCAAATAGGAATACCAACCATTGGTAAACTCCCAGTGATAGAAAAACAAACTAGACACCCGGACTGAACTTTTATGAGCCTTCCAAGACAGTCTTATTGCTTTGCTCTCACCACTCCCGCCGCTTAGCGCATTCCTGGATAGATGAAAGAACCGTGCCAGATTTAGTGATTGATCTATTTCTTTGAAATGCTCTGTACTTAAATACTTCTAGACGTGTAATCAGACTCAAAGATATAGATAATTGCGATCCTGAGTTGTCAGACAATTGTTATTTTTGAGTAATGGTAAGCTAAAAAAAGAATCCAGGAGTCAGGAGACAGGAGCCAGTAGACATTTATCGATTAGAGAATTCATTAAATCGTCAAGCCGTCGGTTCTTTGGTACTCAGTGCCTAGTGACTTTCTGTTTTCTGTCCTCTACCGTCTGTCTTTCTGCTGCCCGCTGCCTCCTGCCAGCTGCCAGCTCTCTTTCTCTATGCTCCATGCCCGCTGCCTTCGTCCATTCTTGACCTGTTCACTTGGAGTCATTATATAAATAAGGGCCATCAAAAAGACGCCGAGAAAGATGAAAAAACTTCAGAGTATGGAAAGAAAAGGCTGGTCAGGAAAAGTAGTGCTGCGATATGCACTACTCCAGGTACCCTTTACAGCCTTGGTGGTTGTTGTGCTGATATTGCTGCGAGAATGGGTAGATCTCCCGATCTGGTTCATCTGTACTCTGGTTGCACTCTTGGTAATAAAAGATATAGCTCTGTTTCCTTTTGTCTGGAGAGCCTATGATCCGGAAAGCCCGGCACTGGCAAACCAGATAGAGGGAGCACGGGGCATAGCCCTTGAAGACCTACACCCTACGGGCTATGTCGAAATTGGGGCCGAACGATGGCTGGCAGAGGTGAGTGGAGACGGCCCCTCAATTCGGCGTGGACAAAAAGTAAGAGTAAAAGGAATTCGCGGACTCACCCTACTGGTTCAACTCGACACGGAGAACTAATAACGTTTTCCAAGAGGCCTGTCATGTCAATGTATTTTTATGACGATACTGATGATTGGCCAGAATATAAAATCATCAGGGATGAAATTCATCGGCTGGAAATGGCACATCTCGAGATCAGCCAAGAACTACAAAAAGCTGAGTCCGCCCCTCTATCCAATCCTGCAAACGTAGATACCAAAGCCAAAATAGATGGGCTTAAGAAAAAACTGAAAGAGATTGAAAAAAAACTTGATGAATCTCTCAGTATGTATCGTTAAAGTCGTTGAAACCATTCAAAACAATTGAATAGTTTAAATCGGGCAAAAAAAGAAAGTGAGGTAGAGCCATGCAGGATTGGACACCCTTCGTACAAAGCGTGTTGTTAGTTGTCTTAGGTTGGCTTTTGGGTGGATTACGGCCCCGGTTTGGAAAGGCTAAGGCAAGAAAAGCAGATTGGCTTGCAATGAAAACTGAAGTCTCCATATGGAAAAGAAAGGCGGATCAATTTAAGGACGAGCAAATTCTCGGGCCTTTATATCGTTTGCCAATTGTCAATTATTGGAATTCTCTCATGAATCGTATAGCCAGTGGCTTTGCTGACACTGACCAGATTGACCGACTTTCTGATTTCTTTCTGAATGCGAATGGGTTCAATCGCGGTCTAGACAATATCGATTCCTACATAAGATCTGGATTCAAGGAAGATTCAGATGAAATCGTTAGAGAGAACACGCGCAATCGAGTCTACGCCAATGAAATTATTCGTCTCTATCCAAATGTAATTGAAATTCTCGACAAACAGCTCTGATGTCTAGAATGAAAAAGACTATGACCCAATAATCAAGATGTGCTCAACGGAGGAATACCATGAAATATGTTTTTACTATTTTTATTATGCTGATTTTTGCAACCACTGCTAACGCAGCTGGAACCTCGGTTAGGTATGAGGTCAATGGACAACCCTATGAAGGATACTTTATCAGCCCCTCTGCCAATGCCGCACTGGTACTGCTTGTACACGACTGGGACGGTCTGACTGATTATGAAGTGAAACGTGCCAACATGTTGGCGGATATGGGGTATGCGGTTTTTGCTGCGGACTTGTTTGGCGCCGGAGTTAGACCAACAGAGGTCAAAGACAAACGCCAGCACACCGGTGAATTGTATAAAGACCGTGCTAAAATGCGCGCCCTCCTGCAAGCTGCACTGAATACTGCAGGATTTAAAGGGGCCAATGTGAATAATGCTGTGGCAATGGGATACTGCTTTGGTGGAGCTGCCGTACTAGAGTTCGCCAGGTCAGGGGCAGATCTGAAAGGTTTTGTCACCTTTCACGGTGGATTGAAAACACCTGCAGGTCAAGACTACTCGAAAACCAAGGGAAAATTGCTGATTCTGCATGGCACAGCAGACAAAAACATCACCATGGATCAGTTCGCCAAGCTTGCCACCGAGTTGGAGGAAAGAGGTGTTTCACACGAAATGATTACCTACGGTGACGCACCACATGCCTTTACCGTGTTTGGTGAGAAACGGTATAGAAAAGAGGCTGATGAAAAATCATGGAGACGTTTTTCGGAATTTCTTACCGAGACGCTTGATTGATCAAAAGAGAGAAAAGAATTCAGTAGTCAGTACCCAGTAGTCAAGGGTTTCAGGTGCCAGGTTTCAGGTGTCAGGTTTCAGGTGTGAGGGAAGAAAAACAAAAAAACTGACCCTGTCGAAAATTCCGTCTGAAGCGAAGCGATACGAAAAACACTGAAAGCTGCAGAGCCATTGAACCCTGACTCGGCGGTTAGGTGGTGGCTTTTAGGAAGTCAGTTATGGTTTCTTCTTCTATTGCTACGATAGAGGCTTGTGTATTCTGACTTGTACCAATATTGATAACATCACCATGTTTAAGCTTGGCACAAATTACTTGCATGCCATTCACTAATATTCCCTGCTTGCTCCCCTCATCACCAACGAACAACTCGTCTCCCCATCGTGCAATGCGAGCATGCCTGCGTGAAACGTGCGGGTCATCAAGCATTATGTGGTTCTCGGCACTGCGACCGATAAATCGAACATCTCCATTTCGGAGGGTGTATTCCCTGATGGTGAAGTTTTGGAGTCTCAATTCAAGCTTAAACATTCTTTTCCTCCGTTCGTTTTCCGAAACCGCAGCTCAATCATCTGCAACTCTCATGCCCGTTTGGTCTGGCAGGCGGGCAGTTGATGTAAAGATGTAAACCCGATGGTAATAAAAAAACGGAGCCAAAGCTCCGCATGGTCTTTAAAGAGTAAATCTTCTATTCAGACTGCCCTCGATATAGTGGGTGCTCATGAAAAAGCTGAGTGTTGATTAAAGTATGCAATGTTTACTCAGCACATAAAAACCAACAGAGCTGTTTCGCTGTCGGACTGCAAACAAGCTATTAACCGCTGCTGGCTATCCTATAATAATCCAACTGAACGTCCCCTCTCCCTAAATCGATGGAGCGATTCACACAACTCAGGGTGCTCAAATATGCTAATATTGATCAAAGCGCAAATTGCTGCTTTGGCATCCAAGATCTCTGAAATAATATTTTCAGGGCCATCCCATATTTCTTTTATCTCTTCGTAGACTTTCTTCTTCATTTCAGCAGCAGAGAATTTACTTAGTTTTGTGCTCAAATGATTAACAATTTCTAGAAATTCATCTCTGTCGAGCCAGGTGCCATGACATGATGGACACCAATCAATCAAAATGTTGGAGTCACCAAAACTGGTAGATATTAGGCTCTCTCCTTTGCATTTTGGGCATTCTCGTTTTGAGGGCATTGCATTAGCTTTCTCAATTGCTTCGACTTCATCATCCAGCCATCTTAATGTCGCCCAAGAATCCTTCTCACTTTTATCCTTCAGTTTTCTTAATTCATCTTTATCCAGCCAAATACCTTTGCAATTAGGGCAACCATCTATTTCTATGCGGAACACGGAATATGAATTTAGTTGTCTTTTACAAGCAGGGCAGATATACCCAGTTTCAGCTTTCAATTCGGCATTTTTTATGGGCGGAACTTCTACTGTGAAATCAGTTTCACTACTTTTTTTTCTCACTCGCTTATGCCAATAAGGTAAATGTACATTATTTACAAACTCAGAAAACCCTATACCACTGACAGGCATAATTTCTTGTAACTCTCTATTCATCAAATCAAGTTCACCACCATCGAGCCAAAAGCCACCACAATTTCTGCAATGGTCTAACACCATATCACTATACCCTATAAAGAACACCTTATCTAAAGTTGTATCCTTGCACCTTACACAGCTTTTAGTAGGTTCAGAAATACCTTCAGCTTTGTCTGTAGAACAATATTCTATACTTCCGGTTACTTGGAATGCCATTTTGTCCAATTCACCAGAATCTAGCCACAGGCTTCCACATGCCTCGCAAATATCATACGCTATTTGATTTTTTTTGGTTTGTACGAGGTTGTTTACCATTTCTTCATTACAGTTTAAACATTGCATTGGTCTCGCTCCTTCTGGGAGTTTTCGTGAATAGCTTGTAGCCCTACTGCTGCGATACGAGATTGAAAAGGTGGACTAGGATTTGAAGAGGTACTCGTAAATGCGCTGGCGAAGGAATCTCAGATTAGTGTCAGGTTACCAAGGGATTGGCAAATCACCAAGAAAAAATGTGCCTGCGAGGCTCTACGGATGTGAAAATGTAGATTACATCCCTTAATTTACACTTTTGTCTTCTCGGGTCCCGGCACAAAATGCTGGGGTAAAACTCTCTGGGTAGGGGCTAAACATATCTTGCCGAGATGAAACCCTCGGAGATCTTTGGGGTATGAGAGTCATATGAGAAGCACCGCCTCACAAACGGTGACTGTGCCCGGTCGGGTGTTCCTTTCAATATTTACTCCATACGATCTGACGAGTCCACATGGGCTTGCACATTGTGAACCCGAACATCTTCCGGCACCTTGTTAGAAGGACAGTCAAAATGGATACACCTCCCGCATTCATACCTCCTGAGCGTTGCTACCAAAGCCGTCAAAGAAACGCCATAAATCACCAGCAGGCCAATGCTCTTATACAACCAGTAGAGCGGAAAAAGCACCCAGATGAGTAAGGACGTTAACACTATAAATCTTTCTACGAAACTGTAGGGCCCTGGTCTTGCTTTAAAATATTTTGGCACCTTGCGGAGAAATAGACAGCTCACTTTTTGGTCACTTTGAATGTAATGAGGACAATGAGTAC
>JASFGC010000039.1:0-16221 GCA_050123975.1 Syntrophobacterales bacterium
AACCGGGGCCGCTTTACGGGTGGATGGCGGCACCGTAAAAAGTGCTTTCTGACCTCAAGAATGAAAAGCTTCTCCTTCTGCCACTGCAATCAGCTAGCTGACGGTGGAGGTGGTCAGATTATCTCTGTCTTGAACTCATCTTCTTGAGCCGAAAAACAAATAGCACCAGGAGAAGGGCCGCGCCAACCGGATATGGGGTTAGCTGCAGAAAGAAAGCACCCATGGTTGCTATCATCAGCAATACAATTGTTGCCAAAACCCAATCCATTGTTTTTATTCACCTCTTAATAAAAAGCTTTCACCTGTTAAGCAGCTGCACAATCCGATCCAAGGCAATCTTGCAGACGACGAGATAAGGGGCGGCCCAAAAGGGTACCTGAAATACAAGGCGGCAGCTGCTTTCGTCCAGTCGTTCAATCCGATGACCTGTCGCATTAATACCTGAAATGCGCCAGGACCAATACTTACCAAAGTCCAGATCAGTGATCTCAAAGTCCACCCAAAAATGGAGGGCGGTTTTAACTTTACCATGAGACCCTTTCTTAATGCATCGGTCTGAAGATCGCACAGCCAGAACAGTTGGTCCCCAGACCTCCCAGGTTGAGGTATCAGTGAGTAGATTCCATACTCTCTCTTGAGCAGCACCAACGACCCGACTAATTTCTATGTGAGGAAATGAAATATTAAGCATATCTCATCCGAGACTTTGGCATTACAGCTTTATTCAACATCAAAGACCTGGTCCTTAGGGACAGCTCAGAGATCAACAACTTTGCCGGTAAAGATTGCGAGCCTTTTTGGAGTACTGGATTATCGGAGTATTGGAGTGTTGGAAAAACAGGAGGCGTGATTTCGATTGAGTATGGTTTTTTCATTACTCCATTACTCCAGCGGACCACCGCGTGAGAGAAAGACCATTGAGCCCCCTCTGGGCATAGCCTAAAACCCAAACCTATGGGCCTGAGTTCTTTATCCAGAATTCGGAATACCCATATTTTCTCACTGACCACCGCCTCAAACCCACCTTTGTTGAGCGATGTCCACCATGCGAAAGGGAAAATTCCCGGTCACTAGATCCCCACGATACAATTTGAGAACCTCATGTATGACAGGAAAGGCCAACTCCGACCAGGGAATATCATCCGGCCGATACAGCTTGACCTCGAGGCTTTCGCTGCCGGCTTGATAATCATGATTCGCTAGCTGAGCGCGAAACATGAAGTAGACCTGATTGATGAAAGGAAGATTCAATAAGGCATATGGTCTCAAGTCTTCAACCCGTGCCACAGCCTCTTCAAAAGCTTCGCGTTTGGCACAGTCTGATACCGTTTCACCATTTTCCAGGTAGCCGGCAGGTAAGGTCCATTTTCCCAAACGGGGTTCAATGGCCCGGCGACAGAGAAGAATCTTGCCGTTGGTTTCAGGTATAGAGCCAACGACCATTTTCGGATTACTGTAATGTACACTTGCACAGGCAGTGCAGACAAAGCGAGGTCGATCGTCGCCCTGAGGTATTTGAAATACTAACTGTCCACCACAATTACTGCAGTAGTTCATAAGTAAAACCTCCGGGAGTCGATCTCATAAACAAACCCATCTCCCCTACTAAATCCGTTAACGTTTTGGCTCACTATCACTCAAAGCGATTCCTTGTCTTTGCCTTTGCCATTCTTCCTACGCCACAAGCGATAAAGTAAAACAATGTGGCCGTTTTGAGTCTCCAATCTCTCCAGGAAAACGCTTTCATCATCTGCAGCTTCAGTGCAGAGTACGGCGTTTGCCTCGTGGAGCTGCTCAGAGAGGGGTAAACTACTCATAACCTTAACCGAATAATATCTTTCATCGCTTTTTTTAATTTCCATAGTAAGACTCCTTGTCAGGAAGCGATTTTGCCAAGCACAATTTTCGCCACCTGTCTCCACCTAATGCATGGTGATTCCCATGAGCTAATGTATGGTCACAGCATGTTTCTTGAGGTCCTCTAGAAAAACGTACTTCAAGGTCGCCTCATGCGTTGCTGACAGCACCACAGGCGGCGCTAGTCCAGCATCTAACGCCTCTTTCCAACGGGAAACGCACAGACACCACCTGTCCCCCGGCTTCAGACCGGGAAATCCATGGTGGGGAGCTGGACTCATCAAGTCGTTCCCCCGCGATCTGGTAAACTCAAGGAAATCTTTTGTTACTTCGGCGCAGACCACATGCGTTCCGGTGTCTGCTGGCCCTGTTTTACAGGCCCCGTTCCGGTAGAAACCGGTCATGGGAGATGTACAACAGATCTCAAGATTTTCCCCGAGAACGTTCTTCGCACTTTCCATAAAAATATCCTCCTCAGGTTTTCGCATTGAATGTCCTTACCTATCAGCAATCTAGTATTTTTCTTCCACATGAGCTGAACCATCCGTGTCGGCGAAAGCCGCCGGGTGATCATCCGGGTGTTTTTCCAAGGCCGTTTCCAAGACCTCCGACATGGCTCGCACCAGCTTGAACCTCATCGATTTCCGCACTGACTCAGGTATATCTGCAAGGTCCTTCTCATTGGTATGTGGCAGCATGACCTCACCAATACCAGCCCGATGCGCAGCCAGGACTTTCTCTTTGATGCCTCCAACGGGGAGTACATCCCCACGCAAGGTGATCTCTCCAGTCATTGCTAGGTCCTTGCGCACCTGTCTACCCGTTGCCAAAGAGGCGAGAGTCACCAACATGGTGACACCGGCTGAAGGGCCATCTTTGGGTATGGCTCCGGCTGGCACATGGATGTGAACATCCGTTCCGTTCAAGAAGGTGCCATTGATTCCAAGTTCCCCTGCATGTGAGCGCACATAAGTGAGCGCGGCTGTGGCGGACTCTTTCATCACATCACCCAGTTGGCCCGTAAGGGTGAGTCCGCCCTCGCCTGGCATCTGCGCTGCCTCTATGAATATGAGATCTCCGCCCGCGGGGGTCCAGGCAAGACCAGTAGCCAATCCAGGTCCCCAAGAACGTGCAGCCGACTCTGGAATAAACTTTTCCGGGCCAAGGAGATTTTGCAGATCTTCTTTATGAACGCGCATAGACAAAACTCCCCCAGCAGCAACTTCCTTCGCCACACCACGACAGACCGAGGCAATTTCTCGTTCCAAATTGCGAACTCCTGCCTCACGCGTGTAGGAGCGTATGATCGTGCGAATGGCGTCGTCAGTCACCTGCAGAGAGTCATCAGTCAAGCCGTGGGCTTCGAGTTGGTTGGGAAGAAGATGACGTTTGGCAATCATCAACTTTTCCTCTTCTATGTAACCCGGAAGCTCAATCACTTCCATGCGATCTCTTAAAGCTGGTGGAATTGTGTCTAGCACATTGGCCGTGGTGATAAACATCACCTTGGATAGATCTACTGGAAGTTCCATATAGTGATCGGAAAAAGAATGGTTCTGCTCGGGGTCCAACACCTCTAACAAAGCCGAAGAGGGATCACCGCGGTAGTCAGTGCCGATCTTGTCGATCTCATCTAACATGAAAACCGGATTGTTTGCTCCAGACTTGCGCAGGCCCTGAACAATACGACCAGGTAGGGCCCCAACGTAAGTACGTCTATGGCCTCTGATTTCAGCTTCATCTCTCACCCCTCCAAGCGAGATTCGCATAAATTTGCGTCCAAGTGCTCTGGCGATGGATTGACCAAGAGAGGTCTTCCCCACTCCAGGGGGTCCGACAAAGCAGAGAATGGGGCCTTTCATGTCTTGTTTGAGCTTGCGCACCGCGAGATATTCCACAATCCTTTTCTTAACCTTCTCCAAGCCATAGTGGTCAGCGTCCAGCGTTGACTGGGCAGATTCAATGTCCAGATTGTCCTCAGTATTAATTTTCCAAGGAAACTCTAGAAGCCAATCAACGTAGGTTCTGGATACAGTATACTCGGCGGCAGCAGGGGACATCCTGCTGAGACGGTCAAGTTCTTTTACTGCAGCACTTCGTACTTCCTCATCCATTTCTGTAGCAAGCAGCTTTTCTCGAAGCTCATCAATTTCTACAGTACGTTCATCTTGCTCGCCAAGTTCCTCTTGAATCGCTTTCAGTTGCTGACGCAGCATATAATCTCGCTGGGTTTTATCCATGCCCTCTTTTACTTTGTTCTGAATTTCCTGACTAAGCTCTAGGGTCTCCAGCCTCTCATTGAGATGAACAGTCAGTCGCTCAAGGACCTTTTGGGCATCTGTTGTCTCAAGAATTTCCTGGGCTTGTTCTATTTGCAGGTCCAGATTGGGTGCTACCAGATGCACCAGAGGGTAAGGCCCTTCCACATTGGCAGCCAACATGGCCAGTTCGGCAGGAAAATTGCTCAGCTCCACCACCTTGTCAAACAGACTGCGAATATTGACAATCATCGCATCAAGTTGTTTGTCTGGCTCATACGTATCCTCCAGCGCTTCCACCCGGGCAATCATATAGGGATCATCCTGTACGGCCTCAACGAGTTTTATTTTCTTGAAGGTACGAATCAATATCTGATAGTGGCCCTCGGGCGTGCGCATCATTTTCAGAATATAGGCAGCAACTCCAATACGGTGGAGATCCACAAGCGATGGTTTCTCGAGCTCTACATCCCTCTGCGCTACCGCAGCAAGCATTCGATCCTTAACTAAGACGTCATCAACCAATTTCATGTGATCCGGCCTACTCAGATAGAGCGGCACTGTGAGGTCGGGAAACAGGACCCCATTCTGTAAAGGTAGAATTGCTAATGAATCAGGAACTGTGAGCTCATCATCAACTTTCATGTTCATAGTAATATCTTCAGCCATTGAATATCTCCTTCGACAGCTTCTAAACAAAGGGTTGGAATCTATCTCCTCTAAAGGTGATAGCAAGTAGTCCCTATAGACTATTATAAGTTAGCTTCTTATCCACTCGACACTTCCCTGTCACGGACCAGAGCTGGCACTTTTCACTTCTTTCGGCAAGCGGATCAGTACAAATCCTTCGCGATAAGTCAAAGATGCACCCTTAGGATCCACTCGCTCAGGAAGCGCAATAATCTGATGGTAAGGGCCGAAATCTATTTCCATGTGGTGAACGCGAGTCACCTCATGCTCGGCGGGCCGACAACGATTACCCCGCAACTGCACCCGATCTTTGTCCAGGTTGATTTCTACATCTTCTGGCTTAATTCCCGCCATCTCCACCAATAAAATAAGGTCATCTTCAGTTTCATAGATGTCCCAAGATGGACGCCAGCCAAAATTTCTTTGAATGTGCAAAAGCTCGTATCGATATAAGGATCGTCTAACCATTTTCATTTTTATTCCTCTTGTATCCTTAAAATAATCATCAGCAAAAAACCTCATCTCAATCCCCTAAGAAAAAGGCTCCAGTGACCGGTCAGACAGCCTGCGGAGCCTTGTGGTTGTTACTTTAACAATTTCATCTTTGCTTAAGCTAATTTCCATCTACACGACTTCTACCACCCACGTTCCAAAGTTTACCTTCAGTGATTTAAGTCTGTATTAGCCATTATGGTACCCTTTTCCACAGAATGGACTGGACGCCAAAGCTGGTATATTGCACTCAAGGTGCCTTCTCTCGTTCTTTTTCATATGACGCCACATTGCATAGTCATCCTCTTCAGGCCAGACCTCGATGCCGGGGCCAGCCCAGCCGGACTGTATTACTTCCTCATTTCGTTCATCTCTATTTTTATTTTCTTTTTGATCGCTCATGATTACCTCCTAATTTCACTTTAATTAATTAGTTGCATTTAGAATAAAGTTAATTTTAAATGCCTGAAAATCAACGGTAGAATAAAAGGGTTAAATTGGTAGTTAATTACTACTACTATAGTTCTGCACTGCGGAAACGCCATGCACCCCACCTAACAACCAGCATCGTTACACCACTGAGCATTTCTGGGCAACGAATCAAGGTGCGATCGTCCAGAGGGCACTTCCTCTCTCTGACCCTGACCCAGCAGTGACAAAATTCTTTTGATTCGATCACTGGTTTGCGGGTGGGTTCGCCACAATGAAACCTGGTCAGAATTCTTGCCTCTTCCCAGAATCCTGGCGAAAAGACCGCTGTCTTCACTTTTCATTTTCCTCAATGCCGAAGCCAGCGCCAGAGGATCGCCGCTCATAGCCACCCCATCGAGATCAGCATCAATCTCTCTATTGCGGGCCAGAGCCAGTTCAAGAAGCTTGCTTACGATGGGCGAGACGATAAGCAGTATTACGAACAACCAGGGTATTGGCTTTTGTCCCCAGATGAGCAGCGGTAGATAAATGAAGAGCAGCAGTTGACCTATAATACTAAACCAGGTTGTAAGGCGATTCAAAATATCAGCTAATCTCAATAACCATAAATCGTTATGTCTGATATGACTGATTTCATGAGCTATAACCCCGACAATCTCACGGAGATTCAAAGTGCGCAGCAAACCATAGGTCACAACTACAGCGGGTTGGCTCTTACTGCCAATGGCAAATGCATTGGGGATCTTGCTCGCCAGGTAGAAAAGCCTCGGCTTTACGGGCAAATCGGCCCGGGCAGACAAAACGTCAACAGCTGAGTGTAGGGCAGCGAATTGAGTTTGTGATAATGGTATCGCACCGTAGAGCCTCAGCGCCTGAGCCGTAGGGAATTTTACACTGAAGACCAATATGAGAGTGCCCAACAACAGAGCATAGAGCAAACCCATGGTGCCCGCAACTGACCAACCCAAGAGCCCCAGTAAAAATGACATGGCCAATAAAATTATTGTGGCGTGAAAAAAGTTAACAGCTCTCTGATTTCTCAACATTTTCTCCTCTTATCCTTCAATTAAAATAGACTTGCATAAATCAGGCTGTATCAACACCCCAGTCTCTGCGGTTCTGCACTTTTCCCAAAGCGGTTTTAATTTTTACAAACTCACCAACATTCTCCGAAGTGAGCAAGCCAATGAGTTGACCATTTCTCAAGACTGGTATGGTTGTGCAGTTACAGGAGTTCAGCTTAATAAAGGCTGTTTCCAGCTCATCGAGGAAATCTACTGAAACAAACTCTCTTGTCATCACCTCATCAACCGAAACCTTCTGCTCTCGTCGTTGCAGGACATCAAAGAGGACAGGTTGTGTCAGAATGCCTCTGAGCTCCCCATCCTCCACAACAGGAAAGTCACTTTGAGAGGTGGTTAGGGTAAGCTCTACTGCTCGTTTGAGCGGGTCGGAAGGGCTGAGGGTAACGAAATCTGTAACCATGGCATCCTTCACGAAAATGTCTCTCATGGTAGATTTCATTTGGACCATGTTCGCTTCTTGAGCAGCGCCCAAATAAATGAAGATGGCGATGAACAGCAAGAAGGGATTGGAGAACAAGCCCAGAATCCCGAAAAGAAAAGCCATGGCTTGGCCGATATTAGCAGCGTACTGTGTAGCGCGGCTGTAGTCCAAACGAATTGCTAACAAAGCACGCAACACTCGGCCACCATCCATTGGAAATGCCGGTAACATATTAAACACAGCCAGGAACAAATTTGCGCCCAGCAGCCGTTCAGCAAGTGATCCAGTTGTTAAAGTCAGGTTTTGAAAAGGTTCGAACGTTTGGCTGATCTGTAACCAAAGAAACAAAATCAAGCCAATGACCACATTCACCGCTGGTCCGGCTAGTGCTACCCAAAGCTCTTGCTTGGGGTTTTCGGGCATTCTCTCCAGGCGGGCCACGCCACCTATAGGTAAGAGGATTATATCTCTGGTTTTTATTCCATACCTTTTCGCAGTAAGTGCGTGACCAAATTCGTGCAGGACCACGCAAGCGAAAAGTAGAAGAATAAATAAAATACCTTCAGTCATGGACGCTAAACCATTTCCTCTCGTCCAAAAGAGAAAACCCAACCACCCGAGCAAGAAAACAAATGTCAGGTGTATATAGACATCGATCCCTGCGAATTTGCCAAGCTTTAGTTTCCACTTCATTTATTTCTCCTAGCAATTAAATAAAAGATTTCAAAAACTTAATCTTGCTCAAAGACTCGACTTATTGCTGTAAATATAAAGACAAAAAGCGTTGATTCAATGGTATAAAATACTGGGGTAAATGGTAGTTTAATACTACTATTTTTCTTTTGTCCTTTTCTATTTGCCGCCTGTCTTAGGCAATGAAAATCGGAGGCTCAATTTGAAAATGCTCCAACGAGTGCATTCCCCGTAGTCCGCCGGAGGCGGATGGGGTTAGCGAGCGACCTACAATAAAACGGAATCACTTCCTTAGATTTCGAAGCTCCCCTATCCCGCTCTAGCGGGACTGCAGGAAGCTTCAATCCGTACAAGGCCACGGCCCACCGCTGGCGCTTCGCCCTCGCTGAAAATTCCCTTACGCTTGGATGTCTGTACGACGAAAAGCTTTGGTTGGGGGTTTGCGGCGACTGGTGCCAGATGTCGAGAATTGAAGGAGCATTCCTGAGCGGCATGGCCATGGCAGGGCGAGTGTTTGGTCTTACCCAGAGTAGGAAAGGCCCTAAGATCTAGTTTTCCATAAGCAATGAGTAAGTATGATGAAAGATGCTGTTCGCACCCTACCTCACCCTTGAGTTTTTTCTTTCAGGAGTAAAAAACTACTAGTACTATACGAAATTTTTACCATTGCATTCAGAGCATAAGTTTTTAACTTTAAAGCCGATCACAATTCCGAAATAAACAAATAAATAAAGGAGAACACAAATGAAAATTCAAATGAAAACTACACTGGCTATAGTAGCTGCCTGTATTCTAGGCATAGCAGCTGTTACTGGCACATATGCCGGACACTACGGTTATGGCAAAATGTACTCCATGGACCTGGTTCACACGGCTTATAAATCAAACTTAAAAACGCTGGTTACGGCAATTGACGCTGCTGGTTTGACTGAGACCTTAATGACCGGCGGGCCATTTACCATATTTGCACCCACTGATGAGGCCTTTGCGGCGCTGCCTGAGGGCACTCTTGAAGACCTATTGAAGCCTGAAAACAAGGATACTCTGGCAAACATCCTCACTTACCACGTGGTGCCTGGTAAAGTGATGGCCTATGAGGTATTGAAATTACGTTCAGCAGCCACAGTAAACGGAGAAGAGGTGACGATCACCAACGACGAGGGTATCAAGGTCGATGACGCAAATGTAACCCGTTTCGACATAATAGCGAAGAACGGTGTAATCCATACCATAGACAAAGTGATGATTCCCAATAGTTAAATGGTAAAAAAAGCCTGATGCACGTGAGCTGGACGATCACTTGATTAACGTAGTGATTTGAACCACATTAATTCATACAGCTCACATTGCATTGGGCTTTTTGGGGCCTATTATTCTATAGTTTGACCGCGGTTAAGAAACATATAACTTACAGTGAAATGGTTGTGGGTGAGAAAGAATTTGAACAATTGAAAACTCCTAATTAATTACCTCCAAACAATAACTACATGTCCCCTCTGCTCTCAAGAGAACGTGTCGCAATTCGTCATCCCGGCCAAGTCCCGCCACGCGGGACGCGAGCCGGGATCCAGAAAGAACTTGATTATATTGAACTTTCGCTGGATTCCGGATCTCACTCCCCGAAACGGAGCTCGTCCGGAATGACGGGTTCGGTGGACCGTGACATGGTTTCACATGAGAAAGGACACCTATTACGGAGCTAAGTAAAGAGTCATTTAATGGAATATTGAAGCAAACACAATGAAAGGTAAGCCGAGTAAGGGCTAAGAGTGTTTTACGACGATACCTAGATAGCCATCAACGGTAAGCTCATCGCCGGTGTGAATTAAGGAAGCGGCGTTGGGAACGCCGGTGACACAGGGGAGACCATATTCCCTGGCGATAATGGCGCCGTGAATAAGCATGCCACCCCTGCGTTCCACGATTCCCGCAGCCAGAGGCACAACAAAAGTCATGTTGGGATCAACGGCGTCGCATACCAAAATTTCTCCGGCTTTAAACTCAAACAAGTTAGACGGACTGTCGATGACCCGAGCGCTGGCCCGAACCACACCCGGGCTTGCGGGTTGCCCCACGAGCTGCCGAGGTCTGACTTCGAAATTGATCTCATCTGCTTGTGTGACCGTTACCCTCTTCGGCACGTAATCAAGGTCATTGAGCGCATTGATCACTTCCATGGGATCCAGCCCATCCACTTGCACGTTTCCTCGATGCGCCAGACGAGCCTTGCTTTCCTCTAAGGCCAACCGTAGTTGATTCTGGATCATGCCAAAATAAATATTATCATCGTCTCGCAGCCTGTAGCTGGCGCGGCCCAGATCCAAGAGCTCTTCCATGTCCTTCCTTTTCTCGCCTTCAAAGCGGGAAAAAAAGTTTTCAACTAAGGCTTCAATATCTCCGCTACGGAACCGTTCTTCTGCTGCAGGACGGGATGCCATTTCCAGCAACAACCTGACAATGGCATCGCCCCCCTGGGTGCAGAGCTCTTCAGAGCAGGAGAGATCGCCAAACTTGTCAATGAAATCCTCTAGTGCCACTGAGAACGGGTGATCAGGTTCAGGGTAATGTAAATTCCGCAAGCGGTGAGAAAGATTTGCATCCCCTCGGATCATGGCGGCCATATTTTCGAGCCTCCTGTTCCTCTCCAAGCTCACCATCTCAGTTGCCCCCAAGAGATCCATAAACTCGTAAGGATCAGAGGGTCTCACCGCATCGTTATAGACCTGCCCAAACAACCTGATCCCGTGAGCCAGAGGGATGAACTCGCTCCAGTAGATGTCCTTCCATCTGTCATGCGCCTGTTGTCTGCTAGCGAGCTCCCGAGCCAGATCAGAATCGGCAAGGGTGGAAAGATCCCGTTGAGCAAAAGCTTTGGCTTCCATTTCCATTTCGGGGATCAGCTCATCCTCTACCCTGGAGCGCAGTCTGCGTAAATTCTCAAAACTCCTCCTGAGGGTGAAGTACCAGGCCCGGCTGTCTTGCTCCTGCTCGGCTCGAACAGAGGTGATGGGTCTAGACTGTAAAACGTACAGGTCATCCCCGACAAACGTCCACTCCACATCCTGGGGAGATCCGAACACCTCTTCGGCCTGGAGAGCGAGCCGAAACACTCTGGACACCTCATCCTCACTAAGTGGGGGATGTGCCTGTTGTGCCGCTGAAAGAGTCTGTATACGAGTGCTATTAGGCCCGGCAACCACCTCTTTTACTCGGTCTGCTGGGAAGTGACTGATGATCTTTCCGCTTTGCCGATCCAGAAGCCATCGATCAGGTTCGATGCTGCCGTCAACCAATCCTTGATTGAGCCCGTAGACACTTTCAATCACGGCTTGGTGAGGGGCATTGGGATTTTTGCCAAAAGCGACCCCGGAGCGATCACCTGAGATGAGCCTCTGAACCACAACAGCCATGGAACTCTTTTCCACATCCAGGCCCAGTTCCTGCCGGTAAAGCAGGGCTCGATCTGACCAGAGTGAAGCCCAAACCAGCCGAATGTGTTCGAGAATGGCGTCCACACCTTGTACATTCACGTAGGACTCGTGCAGACCAGCGAAAGAGGCGTGCAAAGAATCTTCGCCGGGGGCTGAGGATCGCACCACCACCGACTCTCCTGAAAGTTTGGATTCCAAGACACTCTGAAGAGAAGTTCGCAGATCGCTTGGCATGGGGGTATTGGTGAACAAGTTGCGGATTCTCAGGGCCGCATCCCATATCTCTTCCCATCGCACCTCAGCAAAGTCCTTGCGGTTGAACTCCATCAAGATTCGTGCGCCCAAACCTGTGGTCTCCAGGTAACGATGATAAGCCTCCACTGTTAGGCAGAGGGCCTCTGGCACCTTCATGCCGTTTTTGACCATGGTCGCCAGCGCAAAACTCTTACCACCGACATTTTCTCGGTTATCACTATCGATTTGTTCAAGGGTGAGGACCAATTCCATCACTTTACATGCAGCTCCATGACATTTTGAAATCTTCTTACCAAATAATATGTTTCAACTTCAATTTGCAGGAGGGCGCAGCTCGGAGATTGCACAAAGTCTTTCAACATGGGATGTTTGGCCAGGTAAATGCTGAGCACCGCATCTCGCTCTGAATTTACCACCTCTTGAGCAGTGCCGGTTGCGGTAACTGCCGCAGCTTGAGAGAAATCAGAGTCCTGATTCGAACGATTGTCGATCAACACTGTTACTCTAGCATCAGCCTCGATATTGGCGTACTTCCTGGTGGCGCGAGCGGTAACAAAGTACAAGCTCTTTAGATCGTCGCTCGGGGCAAAAGCTACGAGATTGGCATAGGGCTGCCCCTGGTTTTGGGTGCCCAGCACTGCCAGTTTTTGCGACTCAAACAGTTCTCTTATGAGATCTTCAAGCTCCGCTTCCTCGCTCAAGAGGGTCTCCCGCCTGGAGCCAGAACCATTAATTTCTGCCACTGCTCACCTCCACTAAACTTTTTGACGTGCCTCTAATTTATTGAGGATCAACTTGTAGAGCACGAGGAGTTCATCCCCGGCGTTGATATTTTCTGTCGAAGCCAGTGCCGCTAAAACTCTTTTTTGATCCACGCCAACCTGATTACAGAGCAAACGGGCCTGATGGTAGGTTGGTAGCCAGACCAACTTTCTGGAGATTTCCTCCAGAGAACCAAAGAGCCTGAGAAAATGGCCCAGGTTTAGAATGAAATATATGCGTCCCGGGAAGGGAGAGGCTACCTCTATGATTTCATCAGGATCCCAGACAAAGCACCCCACGTGCGGTGTCCATGGCAAGCCCCTGTCCTTGACCTGTGCCGCAGCCTGGCAGTGTCGCAGGTCAAAAGGAATGGGAGGTAGATCCGTCTCAGGATTAAATGGCGTAGGCTTCATGCGACTAACGTGATTTCCTTTCCGTTCTGATGTTCTCTCAGAATCTTGAGGGCTTTTAGAGCGCTCGTTTCCTTGTCCTTGATCTCCAACATCAAATCAAAGTCCAATCCTCTGCTCTCACGGAGAAATTTCTTGAACATAGTTATGTTGAGCGTTTTTGCGTGCGATCCAGGCCGCTGGCCTTTCTGCTGACTGCTGAAGTCCACCATGGGAATGCCATCTGACTCTTGCCAGGTACTCGCAGAAAGGTGCAAACCCTGTCGCAGTGTTTCACCGTTATTGAGGCATTGGTGGTGAAAGGCATCGAATATAATTGGAATGCCGATTCTTTCATGTACCGACAAACAATCCTTCAGGCTATAGGACCTGTCGTCGTTTTCGATAACCAGCCTGCTCTTGAGCGACGTGTTTAGAGAGTTGTATCTCTCGATGAACCTATCCATGGCGGAACGTTTGTCGCCGTACACCCCGCCGAGATGAATCTGGATTTTCGCAGTACTGTCCAGGGCCATTCTGTCGAGGATAGTGCATTGATAATCAAGTTCCCTCACGCTGCGCTCCACCACATCGTCTTTCAGCGAGTTGATGATGATAAACTGATCAGGATGCATGGAAATTCTCATGTCGTGCTCTTTTATGAAGTCACCGACTTTTCTGAACTGCTCACTAAAATGGTCGGCCCAGTCGAAGGTGCAAAGGGGGTGTGAGGCGAAAGGGACCAAGTCTGAGCTTATTCTAAAAAAGTAGAAACCATTCTGATCATTGTACCGCAAAATCTGAAAGAGACAGTCTAAATTGTTTTCCACTTTCTGGATCAGCCGCTCCTCTGAATAAGAAGCAAGCCTGAAGGTGGAATTGGCTGTGCAACCGATTCCACGATTTATGCACGGGTATCCAATTTTCATTCAGAATCCTCAGTTATTTCACTTAAACAAAGGAACTCTTGAAATATAGTGTCGACCTTCATAACTTACAATGGCCTTCTTAACATCAGTTGGCAGAATACGAAAAAATTCGGTTGACGCGGGGGGGAGGTGGTGTAATAATTCTCAATAGAAAAAAAATCCCCCACCCTTGACTGGCGTGAACTAAGTACTTACTATACCGCCAGTAAGAGGTTAGTTAAACCCGCAATTATAAATTTTAAACCCAACAAAAAAATCCAATATGGAAGGAGGGGAGTAGCAATGGCAGAGCCGACGAAAGGATCAATGGTCTTTGTTTATGACAAAGAAGGCAATGCTTACATCTGTGACATCGACGATCTGAGAGATGCTACAGCCGTAAGCGATGAGGAAAAAGCTAGCTGCACCGACTTGGATCGGGGCGGATTCAGCAGAAACGAATAGTTTAGATAAAAGCTTTTATCTCAAAAAAGGTGAGTGAATTTCACTCACCTTTTTTCTTTCCCAAAATCTCTCCGCAAACCTCAGTTACCTTACACCTTCGTTTTTCTGTCAAATCTTGGAAGGAAAAGATTCCACCTTTCTCTCAATCCTTAGTGGATTCAAAACCCACCTGCTGTGCTGGTGGTAAGGTTTAGCTATGCTTGTAGAGTGAGTATGCTGCAGTGGTTTTGGTGAAGACGGCCACGCAGCAAAATCCCCCCGCCCGCCTCGCCTGAGCCCGCCTGCCACTGCGAGGCACGAGCGGGCAGGCGAGAGCGATGGCGGGCAGGCCTCGGTCCCCCTTTAAAAAAGGGGGAAGATAAATCTTTTGCTTGTAAGAAATCCAATTTTAAGCCCCCCTTTTGTAAAGGGGGATTGGGGGGATTTCTTTTACGGGCGTGGCTTTTGTCTTAATACAGGTATTGTTATTTGTATAGATTCCTAAGGGGGCGCCACCCTTTCGGGTCAGCTCACGGACCAAAGCCCTCCGAGCGTCGGGAGGGATGCTTTGGTTTTCTTGACATGAACGGTGCAGTGATTATTTTGGCTCAAGCCAAGAGTAAATTGGAAATAAAGCTTTCCAACTCATCCTGATACTGTAGATCGGCGGAAAGACTTTCGGAAAAGAATGAAGAATCGTAGTGCAGAGAAAGTTCCAACAGGCAAAAAAATCGCCTATGCTGCTCCGGCTTTTGCCCTTGCCATTGTGGGAATACCAGTCTACGTCTACATCCCCAAATTCTACACTGACGTGGTGGGGGTGAACATTGCCATTCTGGGGTATTTGTTATTGGCAGTAAGGCTCTTTGACGCCATAACTGACCCGGCAATCGGCTATTTATCCGATCAAACCCAAACGCGCTTCGGTAGACGGAGACCCTACATTGCCGGAGGGGCAATTCTTCTCTCCCTGTCCATGTATTTTCTCTTTCATCCACCCCCAGGCTCTCCGCTCTTCGAGACTGTTTGGTTCGGCGTCACGGTTTTTTGTCTGTTTCTTTTCTGGACAGCAGTGGTAGTGCCTTACGAGTCCCTGGGTCCTGAGATAACTTTTGATTATGACGAACGTACTACCTTACTGGGTATGAGGGATGGAGCTCTGATCGCCGGCACCTTGGCGGCAGCAAGCTCACCAGCAGCCGTGGCCTGGGCCTTTGGTCTTTCGCCAACCGCTGCAGGGGAGCGGGCCAAGTTCTTCTGGATTGCTGTGCTCTATGCGCCTCTCCTCATTGCTTTCTGTTGGTGGTGCGTTCTCTCCATTCGCGAGAGGCCTCAACTTGTTCAGGCTGACAGACAGGGGTTGTGGCAGGGCCTCAAACATGTCTCACAAAACCGGCCATTTATCATATTACTCATCTCTTACATAGTAGCTGCCTTTGGGAGTAATCTGCCGGCTACGTTGATTCTCTATTATGTGGAATACGTGCTACAGTCCAAGCAAGCTGATCTTTTCCTTCTGATTTATTTTGTTACCGGGGTCCTTTTTCTGCCTGGTTGGATCTATATGGCGAGGAAGCTGGAGAAAAAGGTGACCTGGCTCGCAGCCATGGTAATAAACACTGGTGCCTTTACCGGGGTTTATTTTCTGGGGCCAGGAGATGTGAAACTCTATGGGGTGCTGGTGTTTTTCTCGGGAATCGGCCTGGGTGCAACCCTTGCCATTCCCTCTGCCATGCAAGCTGATGTCATTGACTACGACGAGCTTCTCTCCGGCCAAAGACGAGAGGGGCAATACATCGGCATATGGTCTATTACCAAGAAGCTTGCCGCCGCACTAGGGGTTGGCGTGGCCCTAACGATTTTGGGAGCTGTTGGCTACACCCCCAATGTGGAGCAATCAGAGCAGGTGCAGTTCACCCTCAGGGTTCTCTACGCTCTAGTGCCTTCTCTCTGTAATATTGCGGCTTTTGTCATCGCTCTGGCTTACCCAATCAGTCGCAGTATGCATAAAGATATTTTGGCGGCAATTGTCGAGAAGCGTTCAGGAAAGTCGGTTGAAGACCCTCTCCGTCCAGGTCGAATACTCACATAACGGCTGGTGGGA
>JASFGC010000040.1:0-16161 GCA_050123975.1 Syntrophobacterales bacterium
GCCACGTTTTGCAGCTGCTCCATTTTGGTGGGATTCAATAGGAACACCACCTGAAAAAGACCACGGTCTACCTCTTCCACAGCCTTCAAGGCATCGTGTCGATATTTAATTTTAGACTCGTCATCAAGTGTATTTTCATCTACTTCGAGCAGGTGTTTCAGGACCAACTCGGTGAGTACCACCACATCCAGCTTTTGCAGGGGTTGCTCCAATTGACCAAGCCAAGATGCATGACCCACATTGTCTCGCAGCTTTAAGAGTACAAATTGACCGGCTCCAGACTCATAAATACCGAGGTAATGGTGATCACCGGCTGAGTACAGTCCGGCGAGGAACTCTCTCAACGCCTGGCTGCGCCCAGCCTCATCAAAGGGAAAACGCTCCACTTCAAAATAATCGGCAGCCCTTGCCAGAAAGGAATCCATCCGGAACTGCGGCAACTGAACAAACATCCGGTGGGTGGGAAGGATGGACAACCCCTCCTGGTGCATATCGGCTAGGTACATGAAAACATAATTGTACGAAGCCCGCTCCCCCCTTTCAGGGTATCTCTGCTGCATGATCTTCTGGTAATTGAGGGCTGTCTCATAGCGATGATGACCGTCGGCAATATAAAGCGGTTTATCCCGCATGTACTCCACCACCTTCTGAATCACCTCTGCACTGGTAACGCGCCACATCCGGTGGTGAATACCGTTGCTGTCTGTAAAATCAAGCACCGGACCTTGTTCACGTCCCTGATGCAAGCTTTGCTTCACTATGTGGGTCGGGTCTGGATAAAGAGCGAACACCTGGCTTAGGTTAGCATTGCATGCGAGCATGAGTTTCAACCGCTCGGACTTGGTCGCCTCGTAGGTTCGTTCGTGAGGAAGTACTGATCCTTGAGAGAATTTATGGAGCTTCACCAGGCAGAGAAAGCCCTGCCGTGTTTTCGACACATCAGGAGATTCTTGATATCTGATCTCGTAGTCATAAAACGCCAGCTTGGAATCCCGAATGAGCACCCCCTCGCTCTGCCAGGCCTCAAGTGCCTCAGCTGCTCGGACATACCAGTTATTCTCCTCATTGTCTCCTGGTTGTTGTTGTCCCAAGATCAGACGAATCATGTTGTAGGGATGACGCTTATGGTACATCTCCTGCTCTTCAGGAGAGATCACGTCAAAAGGTGGTGTGATGACTTGGTCCATGCGTCCGATCAATTTCTGATTGTATAGCAGCCCCTTCAGGGGAGCGATCTCAGGCATGTTAAGAATTCCTTTTCAGTAGTCAGTAGTCAATGGTAAGCGGTAAGCAGTGAGCAGTAAGAGGAAAAAAAAAGAATCCAGAAGTCAGGAGTAAAGGTACAGGGTGCAGGGTGCAGGGTGCAGGGTACAAGGCATCATGCCTTTTTTATTTTTCTTCCCTGACACCTGAAACCCGACACCTGAAACCTTTCATTCATCAATCCGCATTCCGAAATCCACAATCCTAAATCTGCATTCTGCAATCTTCAATCTGCAATCTATCTCTGTCCCCATTTCAGCTTATTTCGGAGAATGGTGAAATAGTCCTCCTGGCGAGACTTAATCAGAAAGAGGGGTTGAGAGGCCTCCTCTACTCGGACTATATCATCTGCTTGCAGTTCACATCCTACCTGCCCATCGCAGGTCAGAGTAACATCTGTTGCCTTGGCGCCCAACCTGATTTCAACATGGGCGTCGCCTGGTAAAATAATGGATCGATTTGTCAAAGAAAACTCACAGATAGGCGTTAAGATGATAGTCTCGGCCGTTGGATAGACGATGGGGCCTCCGGCGGAAAGATTGTAAGCGGTTGATCCAGTAGCAGTACCAATGATAAGTCCGTCAGCCCGGTAGGTTGTCAGAGGTAAACCGTCAATGGTTACTTCCAGGTCAACAATTCGGGCAAGAGCGGCCTTGTTGATCACCACATCGTTCAGAACAGTACTGTTGAGCAAGCATTCACCCTGCCTGAATAAGAGGGCCTGGAGGCGCATGCGTCTCTCAACTTCAAACCGCTCTGCAAGAATATCTTCGAAGAAACGATAGCAGTCCTCTCGGCTTACTTCGGTGAGAAAACCCATTCCGCCGATGTTTACCCCCAGAACCGGAATGGTTCGTTCTGTGAGAAGTCTGGCTACACTGAGCAAGGTGCCGTCACCCCCGAGAACCACCACGGCCAGACTATCTGATGGTACTTGATGAATAAAATCTTTAAGGCTGCTTTGTCCAGCATGGTGAGCAATATTTTCGAGCAAAACTACCTCCGCGCCTCGCTGCTCGAACCACTGCTTTATCTCCAGTCCAAGCTCTGCTGCCAGATCCTCACCTTTCTTGCGTATGATAGTAATCTTGGCCATGAGCCTCCTTCTCCATTCGCCCAGCACCGGGTCTTTTCACCCCAGACAAACTGGAGTTCGGTCAGACGGTTTTCTCAGCAGAAATCTTTCCAAATTTCTTCAGCCGGCAAACAGATTCATTTCATTTAATCCTTTAGCAAAATTGTGATGCCTGGGTCAACCTTTAGAGTCGAGCCCGAATGTTTCATAAATCACTTGCTTCGACCGCGAAACTGGGAACCCGCTTGCAGCAGTCGGCTGGAGTGATGGAGCACTGCAAAATATCAAATCCCAAGCACTAGATCTCAGGGTTTCAGGTGTCAGGTGTCAGGTGTCAGGGAAGAAAAACAAAAAAACTGAAACCTGAACACTGAAACCTGAAACCTCCTTCACCGGCAAAGCCATTGCATTTGGAACCGGCCGTAAGGACCAGTTTTGCAATGTTGAATAATAAGGAGGTGTGGTGACCTCCTTTATTACCAGCTGCTGACTGCGAAAAAAAGTTGTAAAATAATTAATTCTGGGCTATATCTACGGCTTGCCAAAGCTGGCAGTCACAACTTCTAACCCTTTTCACGCAGCCTGATAACGGTGGACAAAGAAAAACAAACTTCATATTCCGTGCTTTCTGTGGACGACGATGAGGAAATGATTGGCTTGCTCCACGAGGTGGTAAGTCAGCTTGGGCATGCCAGTGTTACCGCAGTCGATGGAGTCGATGCTCTGGAGAAACTTGGAGAGAGTGAGTTTGATATCGTCATAACAGATATCAGTATGCCCCGAATGAACGGAATTGAGCTGACGAAACGCATAAAAACAGATTTCGAGGACATAGATGTAGTTGTGGTCACTGGATATCAGGAGGAATACAAATATACCGATGTCATCGAAATTGGGGCCAGTGATTTCATCTCCAAACCATTTAATATCAATGAATTAGAGGCAAAGATCAATCGCATCATCCGCGAACGTGAGCTGAGGGCAGAACTAAAAAGGCTTTCAATCCGTGACGGACTCACCAGCCTGTACAATCGACGCTACTTTGATGAAAACCTTAAAAGAGAAGCGATTCGTGCTTTTCGGCAGCGCTACGGTTTGTTTCTGCTTCTGGTCGACGTAGACAATTTCAAAGAGTATAATGATCAGTTTGGTCATCAAGGAGGAGACGACCTGCTCAAAGAATTGGCCAGATTAATGATGTTTTATAGTCGCCACAACGTTGACTCGGTATATCGGTATGGGGGTGACGAGTTTGCTGTAATTATCCCGCATGCCAAGGACGAACAGGCAATTCTGGTGGCCAAAAGGCTACGAAACAAGTTTAACGCAAGTAACCTGGGCCCCGCCTCTCTTAGTATGGGCGTGGCCCAGTTGGAAGGCGGACTGAAGACCCTGGAACAAGATCTAGAGAACCTGCTCCGCACAGCTGATCAGCGGTTATACTTGGCCAAGAACAATGGGGGCGATCAGATTTGCACAACAAACCAAGAATCCCACCTCACCAATCCACCCGCAAACACGTCGAACTATCAGCAACGCTAGCCAGGCGATTCTAGCCCGGATATTTCACGAATTGCCTGCTACGACCATGAAACTGGGAACCCGCTTGCGGGACTGAGCGGAGCGCAGCGAGCGCGAATTATATGAGCGTCCTTCCGGGCATCCTCAGATGTCGGACCCTGCGACGTACCGTTCAGGTACGGAATCCAACCTCCTGCGTTTGCCCGGTGGCACATCCTTCTCCAAGGTCTCGCGACACCAATTCGTGAAATATCCGGGCTAGATTTGTCCTTCGGACTCCCACCCTACGGGTGGGTTCCCGGTTTGTCCTTCGGACTCCCACCCTACGGGTGGATTTCCGGTTTAAGAATGTAGATTTAAGAGCTTAGAATCTCGCGGTTAGGAATGCCTGAAACTCAATCTGCAATCATAAATCATACATAAAAGTTCTTGACAAAAAACTATTAAGTCATTATAAAAGAACTCTTTATTAAACTTATTGTTTAGTAATTGTAAACTATGGAGACGGTTCTAGAAATAGGTGAGAAGTTAAAAAGATTGCGCAAAGCCAACAATCTCACCCAGGAAGAACTTGCCAACCGCGCCTATTTGACCAAAGGGTTCATAAGTCAACTGGAGCGTGATCTGACCTCTCCTTCCATCGTTACTTTAAAGTCCATTTTAGATGTCCTGGGTGAGGAACTGGCTGACTTCTTCCGCGACGTCAAACACGAAAAAGTCTTATTCGACAAAAAGGCACGAGTCCTAAGCTCCACCTCCACTGAGCAAATGGAGGTTGAGCTGCTCGTACCGAGTGCCCAGAGCAGACTCATGGATCCGGTGCTCGTGAGTCTTGAGCCTGGGGAATCCACAGAAACCCACCTCGGTCACGAAGGTGAGGAGTTCGGCTTTCTGCTGCAAGGAAGGGTGACGCTCTGGGTTGACAAGGAAGCTTACCGGATGCGGAAAGGAGATTGTTTCTATTTTGCCTCGGATAAGGAACATCGCTTACACAACTCCGGCAAAACCAAAGCGAAGCTCTTGTGGATCGTCTCCCCTCCCGTCTTTTAGCTGAACAAGATTTCTGAGAAAACGAACCGTCTGGGTTCAACTAAACTATAGAGAAAGCGGGCAGAAATAGCTTCACCCGGATATTTCACGAATTTTCGTCGCGAGACCGTGGAGAAGAGTATGCCCCCGGGCAACCGCAGGGGGTTGGATTCCGTACTTGAACAGTACGTCGCAGGGTCCGACATCTGAGGATGCCCGGAAGGACGGTCATATAATTCGCGCTCGCTGCGCTCCGCTCAGTCCCGCACCGCATAGAAAGCGGTATCTAAGACAAGCGGGTTCCCAGTTTCGCGGTTGGAGCAGGCAATTCGTGAAATATCCGGGTTAATGGAACAAGGAGGTGGCTACATTGAAGAGGCCTGAATACGGTTTTGGCACACATCTGATGATGGACGGCTATAACTGCGATCGCCAGCGACTGGAGGATATTTCTCTTATTTACGACTTCTTGAGCGAGTATCCCGCACACATTGAAATGACTAAGATCATGCCCCCTTACGTGTTTCGATACGAGGCCAAAAAACCAGAGGATTGGGGGATTTCAGGCTTTGTCCTCATCGCGGAAAGTCATATTAGCATCCACACCTTTCCTGATAAGAATTACCTTAGTCTGGACATTTTCTCCTGCAAAGAATTTGATGCCGACCACGCCATCTCCTACGTAAACAATTTGTTTGTCGTGCAGAGAAGTGAAACAAAGCTTCTGGATCGGGGCGTTGAATTTCCCAAAGACATTAGGCGCACGGCCCGTATGGTCAAGGAAGAACGTAATCGTTTAGAGCACTGACTCTGGCGACACCCATTCTCACCTCATGAGCACAGAACAAAAATACGGACTGGAGTCTTTTGCAAACCTGGCCACAGCGTCCACCTCCTTTGGAGGACGAGATGGAGCCTCCCTAGATCCAGAAAATGCACAGATCCTGATCATCCCCGTAGCATACGATGCTACCACCACGTATATGCCCGGCACTCGTCAGGGACCCAGTGCTATCTTACGAGCTTCTCAACAGCTCGAGCTTTTTGATGAAGAGACAGGTCAGGAGGTTTTTCGAGTAGGCATTGCTACACTTGAAGAAATGGAGGCGGATGTGAGCGGCCCGAGCGCGATGGTAGATAAGGTCCGTTCTCTCGGCGAAAAAACACTTGACATTGGTCTATTCCCCTTGATGCTCGGCGGAGAACATTTACTCTCACTGGGCATGATCCAGGCGGTGGCTGGCCGGGTAGATGACCTCTCAGTCCTGCAACTCGACGCGCATGCCGATCTACGTAAGACCTATCAAGGTGCAGAATACAGCAATGCCTGTGTCATGCGACTTGCCAGCCGTCACGCCGAATTGGTTCCAGTTGGGATCCGTTCGATGAGCTCTCAAGAACACCGCTGGGCGCAGAAACAAGAGCTGCCCATCTTTTTCGCAGCAGATATCCACAATCGATCGAACTGGCAAGAAGAAGTCGTTGCGCAACTGCGGCCCCAGGTTTACATCACCATTGATCTGGATGTATTCGATCCCGCTATTATGCCAGCTGTAGGTACTCCAGAGCCTGGGGGTCTGTACTGGTATGAGGTTCTTGAGCTACTCCGATTAGTGTGCCACTCGAGGGAAGTCGTGGGAGCTGATATCATGGAACTCTGCCCCCAGCCTGGAAACATTGCTCCCGACTTTTTTGCTGCCAAACTGGCTTACAAACTTCTCTCCTATCGCTTTCAAAACAGGACTGATTAGCTTTGACAATATATTTGACAAAGGGAAAAAGAGACTGTTAAGATTAATCTACTTTGTGAATTGCTGTCGCGAGACCACGTCTGCCTTGACATAAGGAGATTCTGAGTCCCTTGGAAGAAGGACCCGAAACAACCGTATGGCGAAAAATCGCCACCCTCCTCAAGTTACGACACCGCAAGAAGACATCACATCCAGAGCTTCAAAAGGAAATCCAGCAACTCATTGACGTCGGCGAGGAGGAAGGGCTCCTGAGTGAAGACGAAGGAGAGATGATGCAGAGTATTCTCTCCTTCCGCGACACTGTGGCCAGAGAGATCATGGTGCCGCGCACTGAAGCGGTAATCGTCAGCGGTGATACTCCCATCGAAAAACTTCTTCAATTAGTCAGCAAAGAGGGCCACTCTCGCTTCCCTGTATATGCAGAGAACATCGACGACATTATTGGAATTCTCCATGTGAAGGATCTCCTGTCCTCCTGGGGCGAGAAGCATCTCGATATAAAGGAAATTGTGCGCACACCTTATTTTATCCCCGAAACCAAAAAGATCAGCCACCTCCTCTCAGAACTTCGCTATAAGAAATCCCATATGGCCATCGTCATTGACGAATATGGCGGTGTTGCCGGACTGATTACCATCGAAGATATCATTGAGGAAATCATCGGCGAAATTCACGACGAGTACGACGATGACGAAATCCGCATGGTACCCACCGACGAAGGTGAAGTCTTAGTGGACGCGCGACTTGAAATCGAAAAACTAACCGAACATTTTGACCTTCAAGTCCCCAAAGGGAACTTCGAGTCGGTTGGAGGGTTCATTATCAGTTTGTTGGGCAGAGTCCCGCAACCTCATGAGAAAATTGTCCACGCCCCTCTCGAAATGACAATCGAATCGGCAGATGCCAGAAAGATTCGTAAGGTCAGAATTAGAGTACAGAAACAAGATGTTTCTCCAGACGAGTCCCCTGCCGACATTTAGACGTGTTATGAATACTCGTCAGAGGATCCTGCGGTAAGGAGTTCTTTGTGGGAGTAGAAAAACGCCAGTTTCCTAGAGTGGAGGTGAAATGGCCGGTTACGATGTTAACCGCCCAGGGTCCAATTGAAGGTGAGGTCAAGAACATTAGTCTCGGAGGCGCATTCGTACACTGCCAAGAACAACCCGAATCCAATGAAACGTTTCGTATGATTATTAAGGTACCCCATTCCCGTCAGTTTCTGAGGGCCAGCGCCCGGGTTGCGAGGTCAAACATCTACAATCCAGAAGGTACGGATGAGCCTTCGGGAATAGGTGTTCGTTTCGTCGAGATTTCAGACGATGACCGCCAATACATCCGCGAGGTGGTCGCTGAGCAGTAAGGATAGTGAAGAGTCCGAACCCAAAGTATCCGGCTTTGGACTGCCCCTTGACGCAGAGCGCTAAGCGCAGAGCGCAAAGCGTGAGGTAAACAGGAAACGGTAAATGGTAAACCGATCGTATGCCATTTACCATTTACCGTTTTTTCTTTTTTCGCTATGCGCTATGCTCTTTGCGCTCTGCGAACTGGACTGGCATCAAGGACGAGGTTTTCAATGTTGACTAAGAATCGTCACTCCAACCGAATCTAGCCCCCATCATCCCTTTTTAATCTCCTGTCTATTTCAAGATTATGGTAGAATGCTCTCCGTTTGCAATGCCATCAAACAACATAACATACTGAAATCATTGGTTACAATTTAAGATTACCGATTGTAATTTGCAGTAGGTTGGTCTCCGCCAGTGGCCCAGCCAGGAGAAAGTAAAGAATCCTGACCCAAAGGACCCGGCTTTGGACTGCCCCTTGACGCAGAGCGCTAAGCGCAGAGCGCAAAGCGTGAGGTAAACAGAAACGGTAAATGGTAAACCGATCGTATGCCATTTACCATTTACCGTTTTTTCTTTTTTCGCTATGCGCTATGCTCTATGCGCTATGCGAACTGAGCTGGCATCAAGGACCAGTTTTCGATGTTGAATAACCTTTGGAGCTAGAGGTGAAGATTCGGCAGTTCTTCAGTGGAAGTCCAAAGCACTACCTTATTGCAGCCTTTTCGGGCCTGCTCCTCACTTTTTGTTTTCCCCCCATTGGCCACGCTCTAATTGGCTGGGCGGTTCTTGTGCCTTTGCTCTTTCTGGCAACAACCAATAAACCCTCCGTTTGCTTCACTCTTGGTTGGTTCGCCGGAATATGCCATGGTCTGAGCCTGCTCTACTGGATCACCTATGTTGTAAACCACTACGGTAATCTTCCTCTCCCGGTCAGCTTGGTGGTGTGTTTTCTTCTGGTGGCTTATCTGGCTCTCTTTCCTGGACTCTTCTGCGCAGGATTAAGCTGGCTGCGACAGAGGGGTCTGCCGTGGCTTCTGTTCGCGCCTTTTCTTTGGGTTACCCTAGAATTTGGAAAGAGTCATTTACTGACCGGATTTCCTTGGGAAAACCTGGGCTACAGCCAGTACCGGTGGCTTCCGCTCATACAAATGGCTGACCTCGCCGGCGTCTATGGGATTTCATTTGTCCTGGTCCTCTCGAGTGCTTTGCTCTTTCGATTGATCTTCGGTTCAAAGCACCAGAGAAAAAGAATGACTCTACTCATTTCCACCCTTCTGCTGGTCGGCTTGTTCTCGGTGGTCTATAGCTATGGCCGGTGGCGATTGGCCACTCTTGAATCCCGCCAGGGTCAATTCTTTAAAGTTGCCATGGTGCAGGGTAATGTAAGCCAAGATACCAAGTGGGACCCTGCTTTCCAGCAAGCCACTCTGGAAAAATACGTACGGCTCACCAAAAAGATAGCCTCGCAGCAACCCGATCTGGTGGTTTGGCCTGAGACGGCCACACCGTTCTATTTCCTGGCAGACCGGCAGAACACCAAGACCCTTATTCAAGAGGTACAAAAACTGAAGAAACCCCTGCTCTTCGGCAGTCCTGCTTATCGCAGAAAGGGAGCAGAATTGAGATTGTACAACCGCGCCTATCTTCTTGATGGCGACGGGATGGTCACCGGTTATTATGACAAGATTCACTTGGTACCTTTCGGTGAATATGTCCCGTGGCAAAAAATTCTGTTTTTTGTGGATAAACTCGTTCAAGCTGCTGGAAATTTCGCTTCCGGTAAACACGCGAGAGTGCTGGAAGTATCTGCGGCGCGAGTGGGCGTACTCATTTGCTACGAAGTCATCTTTCCCAAACTCAGTCGAGACCTGGCCAATGGTGGTGCCAATCTCTTGGTCAACATTACCAACGACGCCTGGTTTGGTCGGAGCAGCGCACCTCATCAACACCTTTCCATGGCGGCACTGCGTGCAGTTGAGAATCGAATTCCCATTGCCCGCTGTGCCAACACTGGAATCAGTGCCTTCATTGATACTCAAGGCCAAATCCTTCAGAAGACCGGCCTGTACGAGGACGCAACCTTGTTGGCTACCCTCCAGTTAGGAAACGGCAAGACCTTTTATACCCGCCATGGTGACTGGTTCGCCTGGTTATGTGTCGCTATCACGGTGCTCGTATTTGGCTATTCACTGACACGCATGAGTGGCAAGGAGACAGGAGTCAGGAGATAGGAGTCAGGAGAAAAAAGACAGGCAGAATATGGAGTGACAAAGAAACTGTACAAATCTTGCAAATTATGATTCACTATTAGGTTGAGAAAACATTACCAGAGTAAGCAAAGGAGAGAGATTCATGGGTTCTCCATCTAAAACTCACATCAATGAACTCCTCGGTCGCCTCGAAGATCTGCGAGGTCATCTTTGACATCCCCCAAAAATCCCACCGCCTCAAGCAAATTGAAACCATAATGTCCAAAGAAGGTTTCTGGGACAACCCCGACAAACAGACTCAGATTTTAAAAGAACGGGCAGTTCTCTCAGATGTATTGGAGCGATTTGAGCGGCTGAGCAACGAGCTGGAAGATGTCACCATTCTTCTAGATATGGCCCTCGAAGAAGAGGATCAACAGGAGCTCGACGATATTGCTGCGAGACTCAAGGACATCGATGCGGAGATATCAGCCCAAGAATTCCAGCGAATGCTGGGCGGTACTGATGATCCTCTCGATGCAATTGTTAGTATAAACGCCGGCGCCGGTGGGACTGAAGCCCAAGACTGGACTGAGATGCTTTTACGGATGTACTTGCGTTGGGCTGAAAAACGGGAGTTCAAGAATCAGATCATCGACATACAGCCCGGTGAGGAGGCGGGTATTAAAAGCGTTACTTTTACCACCAGCGGTTCGTATGCTTACGGCTTACTCAAAGCAGAAAAGGGCATCCACCGCCTGGTGCGCATATCCCCTTTCGACGCCAGCGGTCGGCGCCATACCTCTTTCGCGGCGGTATTTGTCTACCCGCAAGTGGAAGATGAAATTGTAATAGACATCAAAACCGCGGATCTCAAGATCGACACCTACAGAGCCAGTGGGGCTGGTGGCCAGCATGTCAACAAGACCGACTCAGCGGTCCGCATAACCCACATACCCACAGGGATAATTGTTCAGTGTCAGAATGAAAAATCACAACACCGCAATAGAGAAATGGCCATGAAGGTGTTACGCTCGCGTCTCTATGAGAGGGAACAACAGCTCCAGTCAGAGAAGATGCAGGAAATACACGATTCCCTCGAAGACATCGCATGGGGTAGTCAGATCCGCTCTTACGTTCTTCACCCTTATCGGCTGGTGAAAGATCATCGGACTCAAGTGGAACGGGGAAATGTTGATGCAGTTCTGGATGGTGATTTGGACGCGCTGATAGAAGCGTATCTTATGCAAGAGGGCGGCGAGGAAAAGCAGCAGGCAGCAGACAGCTAACAGCAGGCAGTAGAGTCAGGTGTCAGGTGTCAGCAAAGAGGAAAGCTTATATTTTTCTTCGTGCCAAGTGAATTCTTGAAGAATAAACGGTGCTTAGTTCCTAGTATTTCAGCCAAGATGAAATCAGACCATTTTAAGCTTCAATACCTCCTCTCTGGCATTCACATGCACTACCTCCACTCGGAAATGATCACCAGGATTGAGGCCCCTTCCCTCCTCCAGAGGCATCCTAGCTTCCAACAGACACTCTGGTATTAACAAATTGTACGTTCTCCTGCCCTGGCTTAGGACCAAAGCGTCCAAGAATTTGATCTGCTCTTTTTCCAAATATTTAAGAATCCAATATCTAGTCCACTCCCTTTTCATTTGCAAAGCTTGACTCTGACCAATGGTTATCCTGGCAACAATTTGCTCCAGGGTTTCCAGCGTATAAACAGGAAGTTCTTGCTGCACCATACTCTTGAGTTGCCGCAAAACCACCAAATCCATATAACGACGGATGGGAGAGGTCCAATTAGTATATGCGGTTACGCCCAATCCGTTGTGCGGTTTGGGTTTAACGCCCAGTTCGGCTCGGCTCAGATAACGGCGTTGCAGATAATTGAGATAGAGATCATCAGTGCCTTCACCCACGAGATTCTCTTGGGGTTTCTCCTGGCTGCGATAGATAGCTGGAATATTATTGGCGGCCAGAGCTGTAGCAGCCAAACCATTGGCCAAGATCATGAGCTCCGAGACTATCAGCTGTGCAGGAGTCTCACGATCCAACTTGCCAATAGTGATTTCATTATTGCTGTTCACCCAAATACGGAGTTCGGGCAGTGGCAAGAGGAGCGCTCCTTGTTTAATCCTCTGGCGCCGGAGTCGGGTGCAAAGACGGTAAAGTTTACCAAGATCCTCTTCGGTTGCTACCAACTCGTTGGCTTCTGAGTAAGTAAGCTGCCGCTGGACTCGTATCCGGCTCGGCACAAACCGATAATCTTGCAACTGATCCTCACTGTCAAAGCGAACCAGCAAACTCAAAGCCAACCGTTCCTCCCCTTTTTTGAGGCTACAAACATCTTCGGAAATTATTGTAGGCAGCATGGGGATTCTGGTGTCCGGCAGATAATGAGAGGTAACCCGTTCCAGAGCCTCGTTGTCCAGGATACTATCAGGAAAAACCACCGCTGCCGCATCAGCAATGTGAATTCCCACCTCAGTGCCATTGTCCACTGTACGCATGCTGAGCCCGTCGTCGTAGTCTCTGGTCTTTGAGCCATCGATGGTCAGAACGGAAATTGAGGTCAAATCCTGGCGTGAGACTCCCTCATCTCTCTTACTCGTATCCACCATATTTCCGGCAACCTGAGCTGCCACATCAAGAATGGTTGATGAAAACTCTTGCTGAATACCAAATCGATGGAGGTAAAGGTTTTCATCCACCCCCCAAACACCTAACTTGACCAGAAGTTCGAACACTCCCTGCGGCACAGGAACCTGGGCCATGGTAAGGATTTTCTTGATCTGCTGGTAATTGGGGGCCTCGTTGCCCTGAAGACAGAAATCCTTCAACATGCGTACATAGTGTTCCTGGTTGTCGACCTCTGCCGCTGCTTCACCCTTCCACACTGCTGCGAGCCACGCGCTCCCCTCTGCCAACTCCTTTTCCCTCTGGGCTTGTCGTTCGTACTGAATTCTTATCTGCTCGAGCCTTTCTGGGCTGTTGGCGTAAAAAAGCCCCCCTTTGTACTTGAAGTGGAGGCTATCTGTGAGCAGAGCCCTGAACACAGCCGAGGTATGATCGGCAGTAATCTCCTCATTGAAACAGATTTCTGCCAGGTGTTGACAATCGAATCCTCCTTCTTCCTCGTGCAGCAAATCCCACAATTCTTCCACGAAGACGCGGTTCATGAGATTCTGGCGCCTTGCTGCCGCCTCCTGGAGGGCGGCCACCAACTGAATCCGGCTTTGTTCCACATCGAGGAGTTCATCATCAATATGCAGAATTCGCTTGAGAGCGACATTGGCCTCGCGATCTTGTTCAGTCAGCACCAGCACCCGGCTGTTCTTTACCTCCAGGCATACCGCGCACAGGAGCTTCTTGCTCTCAAAAAACTCGACTTTCGCTCCGGGCTTTATCTCTATTTCCATACTTTCTTTCAATCTCAATCTAAAATCAAAGAATCCAGTAGCCAGTAGCCAGTAGCCAGTAGTTAAGGTACAGGGTAAAGGGTTCAGGGTTCAGGGTACAAGCCATCACGACTTTCTTGTTTTTCTTCCCTGACACCTGACACCCGACACCTGAAACCTTTCATTCCGCAATCTACAATCTCCTTTACCCTCGACCAGGAACGCTCTCCATCTGTTTAATGTAGGATCGAATTCCCGCCAGAATTCCGTCTGCCACCGCATCCTGGTAGGCACCACTTGCCAATCTCTTCTCCTCTCTTTTGTTGGTGATAAACGATGCCTCCACCATGATCGAGGGCATCTGCGCCCCAATCAACACATAGAAAGGTGCCTGCTTCACGCCGAGATCTTTGACTCTACTGTAGTTTTTCGGCAAACGCTTCAGTAGGCCACGCTGGACATCGTCGGCCAACCGGCTGGACTCATTAATCTTGGAATTCAGCATTAAATCGTTGAGAATCTTCTCCAAGTCACTGATCCGTTTGGCGGAAACGGCATTTTCAAAGGCCGCCAGTCGCGCTGCCTCGGCGTCTGTGGCCACGTTGAGAATGTAGGTGGACATACCATAAACACGCCTATTCTTATGAGCATTGGTATGGATGGAAATAAACAGATCCGCTTTCTGGGTATTGGCAAGAGCAGTGCGTTCCTCAAGCGGCAGAAATGTGTCCGATCTTCTCGTAAGAATAGCCTCTAGTTTCAGCTCTTTTCTCAGCTTTTTCTGCAGTTTCTTGGCAATAGCCAGGGCAACATCTTTCTCGCGCACTCCGGTCGGACCGACCGCTCCCGGATCTTTGCCCCCATGGCCAGGATCGATAACAACCTTTTTCACTCCCAATCCCAGCTGCTGGGCCAAGGTAATGCTCGGAACCTCTCCCTTCCCAGCTAATCGTGCTCGTTTTCTGCTCTCTCCGGTGACGTCGATCACAATGCGGAATGGATCACTCAAAGAAAAAATCTTGTGGTCTTCAATGGTCTCGATATCCAGTACCACCCGCACCACCGTGGGTTTGTATTGGGCAGCTCGTACCTTGCGCAACAGGCCGTCCCCTATGGGAATTGCTCCTACAAATGATGGATCCAGTGCTGAATTCCGCAGGTCGATATAAAGCCTGGGTGGTTTTCCTATGGCAGGATCGGGTTTCAGTAAGTGACTGCTATATTCGATCTGATCGTTCACATCAATCACTATCCGGGTATAGTCTTGTGCAGACCAGTGGCGAATATCGGTCACCCTGGACAAAGAAGTCGAGGTCACAGCTGGTATCTTCGGCAGGCGCGGTAAATCTTGCTTCGACCTTTTCTTGCCCGTCTTGCTCTCCAGTTGCGCCAGCCGCTTTTGCGCCCGCGGCTTCATATCGCCATGAGGAAAATCCATCACCACTTTGAAGTATTCCACATAAGCCCGCTCCGGATCCTTCTTGTATCTGCGGTAGATCTCCCCGAGTTGATATTGGGCGTCATCGGCAAATCTGCTCTTCGGAAATCTCTTGACAACTTGCCTGAACCTATTGATAGCCTCGTTCAAATCGCTCGACAGCCGCGAGTAGCCGTAGAGACCTTTGTAGAGTTTCGCTGTGGCATAGAGGGCCTCGTCTGCTTGACGGCCTTTGGGGTATTTGCGGTAGTAGCTCTCATAACCCTGAATGCAGCGTAACCACTGATCTCGGTATCGAATACGTTTTTTGGATTTGTAGAGTCTTCGACTGCAATCTTTTGCGCTCTTCAACCTATCCTGACGTGCTGCTGAAACCGGGGCAGCAGCAATAGCTATCCACACCAGTAAGAGAATAAGGGAAATCAGCCAGCCAAATCGTGGCGACCCTTTTATGAAAAAACGAAAAAGACGCATAAGCAGATCATAAAATTTATTAAAGTATAATATTAACTAATATATAAAAAACTAATCATAACGGTAACAAAAAATACTCCAAAAAAGAACTCTGTCCTGAGGTGCCCCCAAGGGGAGGGCTCAAGGCTTAAGGCACAGGGCACAAGGCAAAATTCGCAATTCGCAATCCGCAATTGTCCTTCGGACTCCCACCCTTCGGGCGGGTTCCCAGTTTTGAAATTACCTTCCTATGCTCTATGCGCTATACTCTATGCGATCTGACCGGGCCTTAAGGACCAGGTCTTCGATGTTAAATAAATTCACTCTTCATCAAGCATTTCCCGTAGCCTGGAAAGCTCGTTCAGGGCATCAAGAGGAGTTATTTCCTCGAGTTGCAGACTCAGCAGGTGACGGCGAAGTTTTCTGTCCGACTGCTGGAAAAGAGAAAGCTGGAGCTGCTCACTCTGGCGACCTGATGCTGAGCGAGCCAAGCGCGGAAGTCCTTCCACATCCGTGGTTTCTTGTTCCAAATGCTGAAGCACTTGCCTGGCTCTGTCCACAACATCAGTGGGTAAGCCTGCCAACCGTGCTACCTGAATACCATAGCTCCGATTTGTACCGCCTTCCACCAGCTTTCGCAAAAAAATGATCCTGTCTCCCCACTCCTTTACCGCCACATTCATGTTTTTCACTCG